>JACRDR010000256.1 GCA_016212845.1 Elusimicrobiota bacterium | reverse complement strand
CGGGAAAAGCTTGAAGCGGCCGTCCTGGTGCGCGGCGAGCGCGGGGGCGGCGATCGGCGCCATCTTCACGAACCACTGCCACGCGAGCATCGGCTCGATGATCGAGCCGCAGCGGTAGCAGGTGCCGACGGCGTTGGCGTGGTCCTCCGTCTTGACCAGGCTCTCGCCCAAGTCGGCGACGATCTTGTCGCGCGCGATCTCGCGCGAGAGGCCCGCGTAGGCGCCCGCGGCCTCCGACATCTTGCCGTCGAAGCCGATGACCTGGCGGCTGCCGATCTCGGGGTGGCGCTGCCAGACCTCGAAGTCGTTGACGTCATGGGCGGGCGTCGTCTTCACCGCGCCGGTGCCAAAGGTCTTGTCGACCATCGCGTCGGCGACGACCGGAATCTCGAAATCGGTCAGGGGCAGCTTGAGCTTCCTGCCGACGAGCGACGCGTCGCGCTCCTCCTCGGGGTGCACCGCGACCGCGGTGTCGCCCAGCATCGACTCGGGACGCGGCGTCGCGACGCCGACGCCCTCGCCGCCGCCCGCGGCGGGATAGCGGATGTGCCAGAGCTTGCCTTTGCGGTCCTCGTGCTCGACCTCGATGTCGGAGAGCGCGGTGCCGCAGCGCACGCACCAGTTCACCATGCGGTGGCCGCGATAGACCAGGCCCTTCTTCCAGAGGTGCTCGAAGGCCGAATACACCGACTTGCCGCGGGCCTCGTCCATCGTGAAGGCCTCGCGCTCCCAGTCCAGCGCGCAGCCGAGGCGGGCAAGCTGGCCCAGGATCGTCTGCTTGCACTCCTTCACCCACGCCTGCATGCGCTCGAGGAACGCCTCGCGGCCGAGGTCGGCGCGGGACTTCTTCTCGGCCTTGAGCTGCTTCTCCATCACGTTCTGCGTCGCGATGCCGCCGTGGTCGGTGCCCGGCACCCAGCACACGGGATGGCCGAGCAGCCGGTGATAGCGGACGAGCACGTCTTGGAGCGTATTATTGAGCGCGTGGCCGATGTGGAGCGCGCCGGTCACGTTCGGCGGCGGGATCACGACGACGAATCGCTTCGCGCGGTCGCCCTGCGGCTCGGCGTGAAACGACTTGCGCTCCCGCCACTCTTTCGCCCACTTCTCCTCGACCGGCTTCGGCTCGTAGACTTTGTTCAGTTCGGTCACTTCTTCAACCCCAATATCGCTTCCACTTTCGCGAGGAGCTCCTCGCCGTCGATCGGTTTGGCGACGTAGTCGTAGCCGCCCGCCTTCAGCCCGCTCATCACGTCCACCGGCTTCGACGAGCCCGAGAAGAACAGGACCGGGATGTCTTTGAGATCCTCATCCTCCTTGAGCTTCCGGCAGAGGCTCGCCCCGTCGATGTTCGGCATGTAAAGGTCCAGGATCACGAGGTCGGGCTTGGCCTTCCGGATCGCGTCGATCGCGCCGGAAGGGTCCTCGACCGTCTTGATCTTGTAGCCCCGGCTCGAGAGAGTGATCTTGACCGTCTCGCAGACGATCGGCTCGTCGTCGACCAGGACGATGGACTTCTTCGCCATCTACAGGAGCTCGGAGGCCATCGCCGCCAGCGGGCTGCGCTCGATCTTCGAGAACGTCACGTGGCCGAAGAGCGGCTGGCCCTTGAAGCGCTCAACGAGGTTCGTGAGGCCGTTGGACGCCGCGTCCAGGTAGTAGTTGTCGATCTGGTGTGGGTCGCCCGTCAGCACGATCTTCGAGCCCTGTCCGACGCGAGAGATGATCGTCTTGATCTCGTGCGGCGTCAGGTTCTGCGCGTCGTCGATGATGATGAACTGGTTCGGCAGCGTGCGGCCCCGGAGATAGGTGACCGCTTCGATCTCGAGCTTGTTCTGGTCGATGAGCATCTGCACGTCGAGCTCGGAGTCCTCGGCGTGCGGCCGGTCCATGAGGAACTCCAGGTTGTCGAAGATGGCGCCCATCCACGTTTGGAGCTTCTCCTGCTTGGTGCCCGGCAAAAATCCGATGTCGTGGCCGACCGGGATGACCGGCCGCGCGATCAGCATGCGGCGATAGAGCTTGTCGTCGAGCGTCTGCTGCAGGCCCGCGGCGAGCGCGAGCAGCGTCTTGCCGCAGCCGGCCATGCCGACGAGCGTCACGAGCTGCACGTCCTTGCGGAGCAGAAGCTCGAGCGCAAAGCGCTGCTCGGTATTGAGCGGCTTGATGCCCCACGGCGCGAGCTCCGCCTTCGTCAGCGGCACGAGGCCGCCGATCTTCGGATCGTGGCGCGCGAGCGCGGACTGCGAGCCGCCGTTGTTGTCCTTCAGGATCACGAACTCGTTCGGCTGGAGGCCGCCGGGGTTCACGTCGAGCTTGCGGGTCTTGTAGAAGGCGTCGATCTCTTCCGTCGGAGCGCCGACTTCCTGCCACCCCTTGTAGAGCTCGGCGACGTCGACTTTTTCCTTCTCGTAGTCCTGCGTCTCGAGGCCGATCGCTTCGGCTTTGATGCGGAGGTTTATGTCCTTCGAGATGAAGACGACCTGCTCGCCCTTCTTTTTGAGCGCCTGCGCGACGCCCAGGATCTGGTTGTCCTTGCTGTTGGCGAGAAACGCGGCCGGGAGGCCCGCGTGCTCGAGCATCTCGACGGTCAGCTTGCCGCCGTGGTCGAGGCTGACGCCCTGGGAGAGCTTACCGCGGCTGCGCAGGGCGTCGAGCTTGCGCGCGACGAGGCGCGCGGCGCGGCCGCGCTCGTCGTTGTTGCGCTTGAAGGAATCGAGCTCCTCGATGACGGGCAGAGGAAGGACGACCTTCGAGCCCTCGAACTCGAAGATGGACATCGGATCGTGGATGACGACGTTCGTGTCGAGTACGAAGGTTTTCATTGAAGCACCTCGGCAGGTGCGGAGTCCGGGCGCTGCGCGCCCGGGTGCGTGCGAAACGGCTCTACGAATTCGGCAAAAACCTTGTTGGCGAGAAACACGCCCTCGCGCGTGAGGCGCAGGCGGCCGGCCTCGAGCGTCGCCCAGCCCCGGGAGACCACGTGGCGGCGCTCTTCGGGGAAGGCGGCCTCGAGTTCGGGCGTCCAGGGCAGGCCTTCGAGCAGGCGCAGGCCGAGCAGGGCGGTCTCGCCGAGGGCGCGCTTGCCCGAAAGCGTCTCGGTCTCGGCGGCGGGCGAGCCCCCGTTCTCGACGGCCTTGCAGTAGGGCTCCAGGCGGTCGAGGTTGGCCCAGCGGCGGCCGTTCAGGAAGCTGGAAGCGCCGCAGCCCAGTCCGAGATACTCGCCGTTGTTCCAATAGATGCGGTTATGGCTCGACTGCTTCCCCGGGCGGGCGAAATTCGAGACTTCGTAGTGCTCGAGCCCGGCCGCCTCGATGCGGTCCAAGGCCGACTCGAACATTTCGCGCGCGAGGTCCTCGTCCACCTCGACCTCGCGCTTGCCGAAAAGCGTGCGGTCCTCCACCTGCAGGCCGTAGAGCGAGACGTGATCGGGCTCGAGCGCAAGCGCCTGCTCGACGCTGCGGTCGGAGGAGGAAAGCGTCTGTCCCGGGAGCGCGTACATCAGGTCCACGTTGACCGAGAACCCGTCGGCCGCGCAGGCGTCGTAGACGCGCCGGAAATCGTTCCAGGTGTGCTTGCGGCCGATGGAGGCCAAAAGCTTGTCGTCGGCGGTCTGCAGGCCGAGCGAGAGGCGGGTGACGCCGGCTTCCTTGAGCGCCGCGCGCTTATCCTCGTCGAGGCTCTCGGGGTTCGCCTCGAAAGTGATCTCGGAGAACTTGCGGCCGAAGGCCTGGTGGAGGATTCCGAAGAGCTCACGCGTCTCGTCCGCGTTTAATTCGCTCGGCGTGCCGCCGCCGATATAGAGGGTGCCGACGTCCAAGCCCCGATGGAGGTTCGCCTCGCGGGTGAGGGCGAGAAGATAGCGCGCCGTAGAGGCGCGCTGTCCGGAAAACGCGGTGAAATCGCAGTAAAAACACTTCACCGCGCAGAAGGGGATGTGAACGTAGAGTCCGCGCAAAGCCGGGAGGAATTCTGCAATATATCCGGGTGGGGTGCAAGCGTCGTCGGAGGACACCCGATTTCTCGTACGCGCGCGCGCGCCTGCGCGCGTAAGAGAAGCGGCGAAGCCGCCCGTTTCGGCGTTCCGGAGGACCGGAAAAAAGCCCAAAAAAAACCATGAAAGGCGGATAGGCCTCTCGGACCCAAAAGCACTGGGACCAATGCCCCGGGAGGGTAAACGGAGAACCCTCTACAATAAAACCATGAAACGACCGCTGCTCGCCGCCCTCGCCGGCCTGCTGGTCTTTTCGACGCTTTCCCCCGCTTTCGCCAAGGGAAACAAGCGAAAAGCGCGCAAGCTGAAGCCCAAGGCCGAGGTCCTGGCTTGGCAGGAGCCGGCCTTCACGTCCATCTTGGAGGTCACCGGAGGACCCGAACCCGACCTGAGAGACGCGCCGGCGGACGTCCCCCCCGCCCCCGTCGCGCTCGCGGCGCCGATGACGCTCGTGGAACGCCTGGCGGCCGAACGCAACAGGGGCTCGCGCAGCGTCGACGCCTATACCTGCCGCGACGGCGCGCGCAACCTGCGCTTCATGGTTTCCGTGGCCAAGAACGATCTAAAGGACGTGGATACCGAATCCGCTCGCCGTAAGTTCGTCTCCGGCCTCAAGCGCGAGCTCGATCTCCTGCATCGCTCGCAGCCCCCCCAGGAATCCGAAGTCGCGGTGCTCGCCACCGAGGCCGAGATGGAATTGGAAGGCGCGCTGAAGGAACTGGAGTCCCGTCCGCTTCGGCCGGGCACGCTGGCCGCCGCCTCGCGCGCCGCCGACAACCTCGACGCCGCCGCCCGCCTGCTGGCTTCGCGCTAGACCGACTGCTCGACTTGCTCCGCGAAGAGCTTCGCGTCGTCTTCGATCGCGTCGACCGTCTTTTTCTCCGAGGCGGCGCCCTGCATCTCCTGAGTGAAGACCTGCCAGACGCTGAGTAGGCGCGGCAGCTGCGGCTTCACGGGCTCGCCGGGCACGAGCAGCGCGCGCGCGACCCGGGCGAGGTTCGCCTGCACGGAAAGGGCTCCTTGATAGGCTCGCCGCGTGGGCGCCTGGGCTTGGGCGGCGAAACGCGCGCGTCCCGCCTCGATCAGCGCTAGGAAATCGGCGCCCGTCATGGCCGAGGCCTTCACGCCCCGCTCGGCGCCGATCTCGTCGGCCAATTTCGCCAGCTCGGCGGAGGCGCCCGCGACGAAGGCGAGCTCCGCCTCGGAGGCGGCGAGGCCGCCGGAGGCCGGCATCGACGCGTGATAGGCGGCGCCGCCGATCGCGTTGGCCAACTCTCCTCGGACGCGAATCGCGCCCGCGAGCGGCATCGCGGCCAACAGCGGCCGCTCGACGAGGTGTTCCGAGCCCGCGATCACGTGCACGGTCTTTCCCGTCTCGGCCGAGAAGTCCAGGCTCCGCACGACGGCCATGTCGAGCGACGGGTTGCGGCCGACGATCGCCACGCGCCTCGCTTCGCGCCAAGCGGCGAAGACGTCCTTGGCCTTCGAAAACAGCGACGCGTAGTAGCGCGGCCCGCGCAGTTCGGAGTGCAGCAGCAGATTCAGTTCGTAGAGCGCGATCGTATACTTCAGCGTCGCGGTGCGCGAGGCGTCGTAGGGCTCCTGGGCGTCCCAGCCCCGCACCTCGAGGTCGGGCCACTTGGAGCGCTCCGGGCCGAGCCACGCCGCGTCGAAGCCCTTCCCCTCGAGGTAGGCGAGAGCGTCGGAGCCGCGCAGCGTCGGCCCCATATAGCCTTCGTCGACGATGAGCCCGCCCTGGCCGCGTCCGAGGTCTTCCGCGAGCCGCCGCATGTTCTCGCGGATCAAGGCGCGGTCGGTGTGCCGTTCGCCGTAAAAGAAGAGCCGGGCGCTTTCGCGCGGCGCGCTGCCGAAGGTAAATCCCGCGTCGAAGCGCGTGTCCTTGCGCGAGGCGAGCCGGCGCACGAGCGCGTCGATCGGCGGGAAGCCGTGGTTCGGAGATTCCGCCGCCGGCTTCCACGAGAAGATGCTGCCTTCGACCGTCTCGGCGTCTCCGCCGGAGCGAGGAGCCGTGCGGTCGAACGCGTGGAGCCGGACGGGCTCGGCGGCGGGAGCGGCGGCGAAGACGGCCGGGGCGAGGACGGGAGAGAAGGCGGAGCGCAGGAGGCGCGAGCCGTCGAAGACCGGACCGAGGGCGGCCTCGCCGGCTGCGCCCGAGACGCTCTGGGCGCCGGCGATCGACGGGACGGGCGCCTCGACGACGGGCGCGGCGAAGGACGCCGGCGAAAGGAGAAACGCGGCGAGCCACGCACCGGGCAAGAAGCGCAGGCGCATTCCCCACAGTATGCCCGCCCTGCGGCCCAGCGTCAGGGCAATCGGGCCTAGCCGACCCCTCGCCGGAAGGCCTAGTTAGGTACCAGGAATTGATTAAGGTGAATAGGTGGATTAGCCCGGCTAATCCACCTATTCACCTTAATCAATTCCTGGTACCGATTCGCCTCAATTGCTTCGGTGTCAGCGACCAAATGAGACGTCCGTCTCCCGGCCTTCGGCCGCGAAGCTCGATGAGGCAGGCCTGCCCCTTTTTAAGCTCCGTCACGGGCGACGTCGAGGCGGCGCACAGCCACGCGATCAGGCGGCCCAACTGCGGCTCGTGCCCGACCACCGCGACCGACTTCTCGCGGCGCGACAACAGCCAGCGCAGCGTCGCCTCGGGCGCGGCCTCCGGCGACAAGGCTTCGGTCTCGACGATCGGCGCGGGAAGCCTCTTGGCGACGAGCTCCGCGGTCTGCATGGCGCGCACGAGCGGGCTCGTCGCGATGAGCTCCGGAACCTCGGCGGCGCGGGCGAGGCCTTTCGCCCCTTCCGCGGTCTTCTTTTTTCCCAGCGCCGAGAGCGGGCGCAGGCGGTCCTTGCCCTTCCACTTCTCCTTCTCCGCGGCGCCGCCCGCGGGGCCGTGACGGATCACGAGTATCTTCAAAATGCTAACCTCCGGTTTCCATGGACGCCCTCGAGGCCCAAGCCGAAGAGATCTGCCGCCGGCTCGCCATCGACGACCCGGCCTTCGTCGAGATCGAAGCCAAGCGCCGCGTCATCCCCGAGGACTTCGACGAGATCCGCTCGCACCTCATGAAGCGCAAGGGCGTCCGCCACGAGAAGTCCGCGTTTTTCTTCGACCAGTTCCTTGATACGCCCGACATGGCGATCTTCAAGAAGGGCGCGAGCATGCGTCTCCGCTACAAGAAGAACGGCGAGCGCGTGTACCTCCAATACAAAGGCCCGGGGTTCCGGAGCAAGGGCATCCTCTACCGCTCCGAGTTCTCCACCGAGCGCCTCCGCGACGTCATCATGGAGGAGAGCCACCACGACATCGTCCATTTCTCGAAGACGTCGGTGAAGCGCATCCTCGAGGACCACTCGACGCCCGCGATGTGGCGCGCGCTGCGCCGGCATCTCGGCCCCGGCGTCATCGGCCGCATCACCGCGGCCCCGCTGCTCTGCATCTACCAGAAAGAGAAGTTCGAGGTCGGCGGCGGCCGGGTCTACTTGGAGCCGTCGCTCGACCGGCTCTTCGCCTTCCACGTCGGCAAGAAAGCCCCCCATCCGCTGTCGACGTTCTGCGAGTTCGAGGTGGAGATCAAGGCGGCCGACAACGACCTTGAGCGGAAGCTGAAGAACCTCGACAAGCTCGAGGAGTTCACGCAGGAGCTCGCGAAGAAGTTCCACCTGCCGCCGGAGCCGCTGGACAAGTACCACCGCTCCGCGTCGTTCTTCCTGAAAGAAGGACGCTAGAATCAATTTGGGGCCTGTCCCCAAATTGACTCTAGTCGGGGATGCGGCCTTTTAGGACGGTGTCCTGGTACTG
>JACRDR010000255.1 GCA_016212845.1 Elusimicrobiota bacterium | reverse complement strand
CGGACCTTCGCGAGGCGCTCGCGATGATCGAGCGCGGCGACATCGACCTCGACCCCTATATCAATCACACGTTTCCCCTCGACCGCTTCCCCGAGGCGCTCCGCCAGGCCAAGGGCCGCGAGGTGCTGAAGGCGATTCTGCTGCCGCAGAAAGGAAGGGACTCATGAAAGCCGTGATGTTCTTCGGTCCTCAGGAGATCAAGCTCGTCGACGTGCCCCGGCCGGAGCCGGGCCCCGGCGAGGTGCTCGTGCGGATCGGCGCCGCCCTCACGTGCGGCACGGACTTCAAGGCGTACCGCCAGGGCCACCGCGTCCTGCTCGGCGACCTCCCGGCGCCCTTCGGCCACGAGCTCGCGGGCACCATCGAGGCGGTCGGCGAAGGCGTCACGCGATTTAAGACCGGCATGCGCGTCGTCGCCGCGAACTCCGCCCCCTGCGACAATTGCTTCTACTGCGCGCGCGGCCAGAACCAGCTCTGCGACAACCTCAGGCTGCACAACGGCGCGTACGCCGAGTTCAACCGCGTGCCCGCGCAGATCGTCAAGCACAACCTCTACGAGCTGCCCGGCAGCCTGGATTTCAAGGAAGGCGCGCTGGCCGAGCCCCTCGCCTGCGCGATCCACGGCGCGGACGTCATGAACGTCCAAGCCGGCGAGCGCGTGGCCATCATCGGCGCGGGCACGATGTCTCTCCTGCTCGTGCAGGCGCTCGCCGACCGCGGCGCGAAGGTCCTCGTGATCGGCCGCAACCCGGAGCGCCTCGCCGTGGCGAAACGCGCGGGCGCCGAGCTCACCGTCGCCGGCGACGAGAAGGAAGTGCACGCCGCCGTGAAGGCGTGGGCCGACGGCGTCGGGCCCGACTGCGTCTTCGAGGCGGTCGGGAAGTCCGAGACGTGGCAGCAGGCGATCGGCCTGGTGCGCAAGGGCGGCCGCGTCTGCCTCTTCGGCGGCTGCGCTATGGGCACCCGGATTCCCGTCGACGCGCACCGCGTCCACTACGAGCAGCTCCACCTTCAGGGCGTCTTCCATCACACCCCGAAGTACAACAGCCAGGCCGTCGAACACCTCGCGCGCGGCAAGGTAAAGAGCGAATTGCTGATCTCCGCCTCCATCCCGCTGGCCGAAGTCCCGGCCTACTTCGCGCGGATGCACCAGCAGTCCAACCCGAAAGTCGCCGTAATCCCGTAGTGGCCGACGAGCCCCGGTTCATGCGCCGGGCGCTCGCCTTGGCGGCGCGCGGCATTCCCCTCGCCAGCCCCACCCCCGTGGTGGGTTGCGTCCTGGTCAACGGCGGCCGCGTCGTCGGCGAAGGCTGGCACCGCCGCTACGGCCTCGCCCATGCCGAGCCCGACGCGCTGAGCCGGGCCGGCCGGAGAGCAAAAGGCGCGACCGCCTACGTCACCCTCGAGCCCTGCTGCCACACCGGCAAGAAGACCCCGCCGTGCGTGCCCGCGCTGGTCGCCGCCGGAGTGCGTCGCGTCGTCGTCGGCTGCCTCGACCCAAACCCGAAGGTCTCGGGCCGCGGGGTCGCGGCGCTGAGAAGGGCGGGCGTGCGCGTCGAGGCCGGACTCCTCGAGGCCGAGTGCGCGGCGCTCAACCGCCCGTTCTTCGTCCGAATGAAGAAAAAGCGCCCCTACGTGATCCTCAAGGCGGCCGCGAGCCTCGACGGCCGCGTCGCGACCGCGAAGGGCGAGTCGAAGTGGATCACGTCCCCCGCCGCGCGCCGTGAGGGCCACAAGATTCGTGCCCAAGTCGACGCGATCCTCGTCGGCATCGGCACCGTGCTCGCCGACGATCCCGCGCTCACCGCGCACGGCGCGGGGCGAAACCCCTTGCGCGTGGTGCTCGACCGCCGCTTGCGCATCCCGGCGAAGGCCAAGGCGCTCGACGGCTCCGCCGCGACCGTCGTGTTCTCGTCTCTCCGCGACCGCCGCGGCGAGGGTCCGCGTCGCGGCACCGCGCTCGTGCGGCGCGTACCGGAAACGAAGAGCGGGCTAGATCTCCATAAGGTCTTGTCGGCCCTGCTCGAGATGGGCGTCGGCAGCGTCCTGGTCGAGGGCGGCCCCAAGGTCCACACGTCTTTTCTGGAGGCGGGGCTCGTCGACGAAATCCGGCTTTTCGTGGCGCCGAAACTGCTCGGCGGCGAGCACGCTCCGGCGTGGCTGGGCGGGAAGGGATTTCCGCTGAAAAAGGCTCCCGAACTCAAGAACTTCTCGGTCCGCAAAGTCGGACCTGACTTCCTACTCCAGGGAATCCTATAATAGCGCCGATGTTCACCGGCATCGTTCGAGAACTGGGACGCGTCGCGGCCAACGCCGGGGGACGCCTGCGCGTGGCGGGCCGCCTCGGCCGGCTGCCGCGCGGCGCCAGCGTCTCGGTCAACGGCGTCTGCCTCACCGTGGTCAAGCAGACCCCCTCCTCCGTCGAGTTCGAGATGAGCGCCGAGACCCTCCGCCGCACCAATTTGGGCAAGCTCAAGCCGAAGGACCCCGTGAACCTCGAGCCCGCGCTCAAGGCCTCCGACCCGCTCGGCGGCCATTGGGTCAGCGGGCACGTGGACGCCCCCGCGAAGGTGCTCGAAGTCGAGAAGCAGCCCGGCGGCTTCGAGCG
>JACRDR010000242.1 GCA_016212845.1 Elusimicrobiota bacterium | reverse complement strand
GCTTCACGCCGCGCATGGCGGGCAGCGCGAGACAGCGCTCGAGCTCGGCGGGACCGTCTTCCCAGTCGAGATTCGAGCCGCAGATCCCGAGAAAGCGGTCGCGGCGCGAGGCGGCGAAGGCGGACACCTCGGCGTTCTCCGCGTGGCGGTCTTCGCCCTGCCTCAAGTAGGCGTCCGAGATCAGGAAGGCGCGCTCGACGGTCTCCGACATGTCCCGCGTGATGTTCGCCTCGTCCTTGGCCCGGGCGATCTTCAGCCCCATGAAGAAGTCGGTGAAATGGCGGTGCGCGTCGAGCGACGCGCCCTGCGCGGACGCGAGGGACCACCCCAAAAGGGCCAGCTTCAGCAGCATCCCGCATAGGGTAGCCGGACCCCTTCCTGCCGCCCGGGCCCTTCGTCCGCCGGGGGACGGTCTTCGGACCTATTTGTTATAAGGGAAGGGAATGCTGGTCATCTTCCAAGCCGACACCCCCGCCGACGGGCACGAGCTCAAGTCGCTCCTGTCGCATCTCGAACAGTACCCGGACGTGAAGGCGCAGGTGCACCGGGTCCAGGGCGCCTTGCGTTCGCTCACCGAGGTCTACCTGATCGGCCGGACCGACACGGTTTCCAAAGAAGGTCTCGAAGGCCTGCCCGGTGTCGAGCGCGTCGTGCGCATCTCGGAGAAATACCGCCTCATCGGCCGACACCGCGCCCAGGTGGAGTCGGTCGGTTTCATCTACAACGGGGTGCAGTTCCACCAGGACTCCTTCCACGTCTTCGCCGGGCTGTGCGCGGTCGACCACCGGGACCACGTCGCCAAGACGATGAAGGCCCTCAAATCCGCGGGCGTGACCACCACGCGCATGGGCGCCTACAAGCCGCGCACCTCGCCCTACGACTTCCAGGGCCACGGGGCGGAATGCCTGCCCTACGTCTTCGAGCTCGCGGGCCAAAACGGCGTCCAGGTCGTCGCGATGGAGGTCGTGCACGAGGCGCAGATCTCGGAGATCCGGTCGGCGCTCGAGAAGGCCGGCAAGCCCACGGGCGTGATGCTCCAGATCGGCACCCGGAACTCCCAGAACTTCGAGCTGCTCAAGCAGGTGGGCCAGCAGAAGGAGTTCCCGGTCCTCTTTAAGCGCGGGATGGGCATCACGCTCGAGGAGTCTCTCAACGCCTGCGAGTACGTCGCGAGCGAGGGCAACCGCAACATCGTCTTCTGTCTGCGCGGCGTGAAATCCCACCTGGGCGAGCCGCACCGCAACCTCGTGGACTTCGCGCACGTGCCGGTCGTCAAAAGGCTCACGCGGATGCCGGTTTGCGTGGACCCGTCGCACTCGGTGGGCCGCAGAGACAAGGGCTCCGACGGGCTCTACGACCTCCAGCACGCGGCCGCGCAGGGCGTGATCGCGGGCGCGAACATGGTGCTCGTCGATTTTCATCCCGATCCCTCGTCCGCGCTCTGCGACGGCCCGCAGGCGATGCTGCTCGAAGAGCTGCCGTGGTTTCTCGACGACCTCAAGATCGTCCGCGAGGCGTACGAGAAGCGCCGCGCCCGCGCGACAACCTAGGACCTTCGTCTCAGGCGGCGAGCGGACCAAAGACCGGGAGCGAAACCCGGGTCTCGTGATACAATCTTGGCCTCGCGCACCCGGCACGCTGGAGGTTCGATGCGTACCGCCAAGTGCCGGGTCCTACTGTCCGTCCTGTCCGCAGGTTTCGCCGTGCAAGCCGCCGCCCAGGGCTTGTCCCCGTCTCAGGAGATCGTTTCGGGCGTGTTGGCAGCGTTCGACCAGCTGCCGCCTCCGCCGGGAGGCATCCCGCCGTTTCCGCCGCCGCCCGGCCAGGGCGGACGCCTCCCCCCGCCGCCCGACGACCGCCGCGGCCCGCCTCCGGACCGCGACCGCCGGGACCGCGACGGCCGCGGCCGCGACGGGAGCCTTCCGATGCCCCCGGGCTATCGGCCCGACGCGGGCTTCTACTTCGACCGGATCCGCGACTTGGAGCGGAATTTCGAGCGCGCCGACGCCGACTATCGCTCGGCCTCCTCGAACTCGTGGGCGGAGCAGCGCGCCGACCGTGAGCGCCGCGAGGCGGCGTCCATGGCGCTGTCTTTCGCGCGCGAGATGCGCGGAAGCCGCGTCGACTTCAAGGAATTGGAGACCTTCTTCCTCGAGTACGACGCGCAGTACCGCTCGGCGCCCTCGAATTCATTCCGCGAGGAGCACTATGGGCAGATGCGCGACGCGGGCTACGACGCCGCGTTGGCCGGGCTGGATGAGGAACTTTCGAGCGGCTATGCCGACTACCGCGCGATCGACCGCTGGGGCGATCAATACGACGCCCAGTTTCGCTCGATGCCGTCGAACTCGAAACGCGAGACCTTCTACGACGAGGCTCGGCGCAAGGCTTATCCGGCCGCTGAAAGGGAGCTCCGGCGCTACGCGTCGCGGGCTTCGCGTTTCGACCTCCGGAGGATCGGCGACGAGTACGACGCCAAGTACCGCTCGGCGCCCTCGAATTCCCTGCGGGAGTCGCATTACCGGCAGATGCGGGATATCGCCAGCTATTGAGCTTCGGAGGGTTCCGGCTCCCGCCGGCGTATCGCCCCTCGTTGTCGGAGGGTGAGACTAGCGTTTCAGGGCGATACG
>JACRDR010000233.1 GCA_016212845.1 Elusimicrobiota bacterium | reverse complement strand
TACCGCCCTCGCCTTGCCGGAGTGCGTAAGTGATCTGTTCTTCGGTGAACCTCTTTTTCATCGTCCTTCCCCTGTTGGAAGGGCTTCAAACTAACACTTTTCTAAACCTGCGATTGGCCGAGTTTTCCGGGAGAACGTCACTTCTTAAGACGCGTCGTGACCTTTTGTTCGGCACCAAGAATCCACGAATCAAGGACGTCTGGACGCATCTCATACAAGAAGGTGATTTCGGTAGACGTGGATTCCAGAATCGAAAGACAAGTCGTTGGAGTGCACTTGCCCGTGTAACCAATGCTGGCTGGCATGAATCCGACTAGGGCGCCGGTCGTGACGATAGCAGTCGGCTCCCCTCCAGGGCCCGGCGCCCCCGATATTGTGGCGCTTGCCAGGTTCGGATATGAGACTTGCATGAAGTTCCCAAGAGGATCGAATTTCTTGGTCATCCCCCAGAAGAAATATCCGGAGGCAACGTTGAGCCCTTGGCCCTGAAACTCATATTGCATGCCATCCTTGCCCGTCACCTGCCAGAAATTGGGAAGAAAATATCGAATGCGCGAGAATGACGACTCGATCTGCGCCCGGTACTCAGCATAGTCATTACCATTAACCGTGCCCGTACCAACTCGAACGAGGTCCTGCGTTGCCCCGTTAAGTTGCAGGACAAAGGTATCTTGGGAGTCATCGTACGTCGGCATTCCGTTCCGTGTGCTTCGCCGAATGTTACCCACTCCCAAGTCCCAACCTAAACCCAGCCAGCCGTTTTGCGCTTGAGAGTTATAAGTCAGCGTCAGGTCGGGTTGAAATTCCCTGCGGCCGGGAGGAACGACCAAGGGATACGAATAGGTAAAAGCTCCCGTAAACAGAGAAACGCCTTGGGTACCGGTTGGGGTAAGGTTGCTGGGGTTGGGTCCGGCCTGCTCGCCCGCAAATAATAAGGGAGGCGAGATAAGGGCGGCGAGAATGAGCCTGCTAATTGCGAAAGGCCGAACCAATATTCCCCGGATGACGGATCATATTACTCCTGATGACTGAGGGAATCAACATTTGCCTCCATCATCCGAACTACTGGGATTTCGGGGAGAAGCTGTTTTCCAGGGCGGCGATGTCGCGGGCGCCGACGCCGCAGGCGGCGAAGTGCTCGCGCCAGCCGGCGACCGCCGACACAAGGCGCTCGAGGATCCCTTGGGCCTTGTCCTTGGAAAGACGGAAGCGATGGCATGACGAAAGGGCGTTGGCGAGCGAGGCCTTCTTGCCATCGACTCCTACCGCCATGGCCAGCGCGAACGTCTGGGTGCGGACCCCCGCGGACGTGACGTCGTAGAGGGGCGAGAGGTCCCACGCCCCGTTCTTGCCCCCGAGAAAGCCGGTGTTTCTCGGGTGATCGTCGTTGTTGTAGACGAGGATGTTGAAAACCATGCGCGAAAACAGCTCCCGGAGGTCGCGTTCGGGGTCGCTCGCGTATTTCAGGATCGCGTCCGCCAAGACCGGATAGCTCCACGCCGCGTGATCGGTCTCGTGCCAGCCGGTCAGCGTCAGCGCCGAAACGAAGGGAACCGGCTCCGGCCGGCGATCGAAGCGTTCCACGAGATAGACCGCCCGCCCCTGCGCCTCGGTCTTTTCGACGGCCGGCACGTCGAGCCCGCAGCGCGCGGCCAGCGTCATCGCGGCGTATTCGATCAGCGGCTCGTTGAACTCGTCCTTCTCGAGCCCGAACTTGGCGAGCGTGGCCCGCCCGTTCCACGATACGGTCGCCTTGGGGCGGGCGCCGCCGAGAGACGGCCCGTGCCGGAGGAACTCCTTGAGACGGTCGGTTTCCGCGCTCCGCTCTACGTCGTGGACGGCGCCGGCGCAAAGCCCGAGGTCCAAGCGCCCCGCCTCGGGCGGGAGGAAGCCCTCGGGTGAGTAGACCTTGGGGCCCGAATCGGGATCGTCGGAAAACGCGAGGGCGCCGACGCGGTCGGGGCCCGACGCCGCCAGGAACTCCAGCTCGCTCAGCGCCCGGCCGAATCTCTTTTCCAGCATGTAGCGGCCCCAGCCGTCCGGCGCGGCATCGCGCAGGCCGTTGAAAAGCGCGAAGCCTTCCGGCGAATCGTAGGTCGACTCTCCCAACGGGAGCTGGATCGGATCGATCGCGAGCGCTCCGGGCCGGCGCAGGTATTTGCGGCCGTAGCGGAATGCGCTGGAGGAGAGCCGGCCCCGGTTGTCGTGCTGGAGGAGTCCGCACGGCACCCAGCCTTCGGAATTCAGGCGGACGTAAACGTAGAGCTCCTCGAGCACCTAGAAATCGACCCGGCTGTCCGGGATGGAACGGCTGGAGCGCTCGCGGCGGCGGAGCCGCCGGATTTCGGTCGACACCGCGTCCAAGTCGTTCTCCGGACGGACGACCTGCTCGAGGCCCCGAAGGAGATTCAAGGCGCCGAGTACCTGAACGAAGACGCCGATCGAAACGGTGGGCTTTCCCTTTTCCAACTGCGCGAGCGTCCGGCGGTCGACGCCTAGACGGCGGGCGAGGCCCAAGACGGTGATCCCCCGCCGCGCGCGGGCGACGGAAAGCAGGGAGCCCAACTCTCGAAGCGCCGCCTCGGATTCCGCCGCAAGGGTAACCATGTGCACGTTATATTACACATACTTTCGAATGTCAAGAACATTATAATGCTCATTTTAATATAATATGGACATTACAATGAAATCAGGAACCAAGACGAGGAGGCGACCCGGGCATATTATCTATTTCGCGAATTGCGAAATGCAAAATAGTCTGTTATACTGGGGGTATGAAGGTAGCTCAGGGCATAAAGCCCCAAGATGTGCTGGTGCTGTTGAAAATCGCGCTCGCCAAAGAACGACCTTGGCGACTTGTCGACTTGGCGCAGGAACTTGGGCTGTCGATTTCCGAAGTCAGCATGGCGCTAGAGCGCGCAAAATACTCGAGCCTGCTAGACAGCTCTAAAAAGCACGTTGTCTGGCCCGCGCTCTTGGAATTCATCCTCCACGGATTGAAATATGTTTTTCCGGCGGAACCGGGAGCCCTTTGCCGGGGAATTCCGACTTCCCATTCGGCGCCGCCGCTGTCGAGCCATATCGTCTCGAGCGAAAACGACCGGTATGTCTGGCCCTCAAATGATGGGGAAGTCCGCGGCCAGGCGATCGAACCGATATATGAGTCCGTCCCGAAGGCGGCGCGCAAAGACCCCCAACTCTACGAGGTGCTCGCGCTCATCGACGCGTTGCGAGTCGGTCGCGCGCGCGAACGGAAAATCGCGGTCGAAGAGCTTACCCGGCGGCTGAGTGCGGCCTAGCCGAAAGACTCAAAACGTCGAAATGCTGGCGATTGTCGCCAGAGGACTAAAGGATCTGAGGGAAAAGGTCGTCTTCGTAGGCGGGGCCACGGTCGATCTCTACCTAAGCGCGGGCGCCCCGGAAACACGCGCCACGGACGACGTCGATTGCGTCGTCGAACTCGGAACCCGGGCAGCTTACCACAAGTTGGAAGAAAAGCTGCGCGGATTGGGCTTTCAACACCCTATCGACGAACGTGGGCCGATATGCCGGTGGCGGTTCATGGGGATCAAGGTCGATGTGATGCCGCAAGAGGGTGCCGTCCTTGGATTCTCCAACCGATGGTACCGCGATGGGATGGCCAACGCAGAGACATGCGCCTTGCCTGGCGAACAAGACATCCTCGTCTTCTCCGTACCGTACCTTCTCGCCTCCAAATTCGAGGCCTTCCGGAACCGCGGTAAAGACGACTACCTCGCCAGTCCGGACCTCGAGGATATCGTCGCTCTGTTTGACGGATGCCCGGAGATATCTGAAAAAGTGACTGCCGCCCCGGCCGATGTCCGGAAGTACCTTGCCGACCAATGCAAGGACCTGCTCCAACGATCCGACTTCATCGCCGGAATCGACGGACACCTGGGAGGCAGCAAGACCGAAGAGCGTAGGCGGGATTGCCTTGCCGTGATCCAGCGAGTCGCCGCTATCGGCGAATAACGATCTACTTTGCCGGAGCCGGGCTTGGAGCCGGACTCGGCTTTTTCGGGCGGACGTTCGAGCGGGTCACTCCGTCTCCCCCCACCCATTCGGCGGGCAGGCCGAGCAGGACCCGGGTGTAGAGGGCGTCGCCCTCGGGGGTCAGCATCCCCGAGACGTCGAAGAGCTTCTTGCCCTTCACGTTGCGCATCCGGTAGACCCATTTCGCGTCGGTGCCCTTGACCTCGAAGTACTGCCGGGCCTGCTGGGACTTTAGGAAGAAGTAGCGCTCGAAGCCGGCCTTGGTCAGCCACAGCACCCGGGTGCCGTCCGGCAGGCGCTTGTTGATCGCGTAGCCCCGAAGGGTCCCGGCCCGGCTCTGAAGCATGTCGAAAGCGCGAAGGCGCTCGGCCTCCTGGATGCGGAGCAGGAGCTGCATGTCGCCGGGCTCCCACTCGCGGAGGTTTTTGTCGACGATGCCCCGCTCCTGCAACTCCGAGAGCATCGCCTGCTTGTCGGGCGGCAGCGGCGGCTGCTGCGCGCGCAGGGTCTCCGAGCTGGGGGCCGGAATGGGCAGGTCGTACGGCGCCGGGTCCTGCGCGCGAGCGAATGCGGCGAGGAGAAGCGCCGGGAGAAGGCTCAAGCCTACTTCGCGGCGAGGATGCGCGGGAGCGTGATGCCCCGCTGGGCCTGGTACTTGCCCTTGCGGTCCTTGTAGGAGGTCTCGCATACCTCGTCGGACTCGAGGAAGATCAGCTGCGCGATGCCCTCGTTGGAGTAGATCTTGGCGGGCAGCGGCGTGGTGTTCGAGATCTCGATGGTGAGGTGGCCCTCCCACTCGGCCTCGAGCGGCGTGATATTGACCACGATGCCGCACCGGGCGTAGGTGGACTTGCCGATGCAGAGGCCGAGCACGTTCCGGGGGATCCGGAAGTACTCGAGCGAGGTGCAGAGCGCGAAAGAGTTGGGCGGGACCATGCAGTACGGCCCCTTGTAGTCGACGAAGGAGCGCTGATCGAAGGACTTCGGGTCGACCACCGCGCCGAGGACGTTCGTGAAGATCTTGAACTCGTCGGTGACGCGGATGTCGTAGCCGTAGGAGGAGAGGCCGTAGGAGACCTTCCCGTCGCCGGAAAGCTTCTCGACGAAGGGCTCGATCATCTTGCGGTCGAGGCACATCCGGCGAATCCACTTGTCGCTCTTGATCATGCCGAGATGGTAGCTTTTTTCCCCCGCGACGTTGCAATGAGCGAGGCGCACGCGTGGCCGCTCGCGCAGGCGCTTTCGATCGTCGCCGGGAGGCCCGTCTGCGTCCAATCGCCCGCGAAGAAGAAGCGCGGATTGGGCGAGGCGTGCGCGGGGCGCAGCGCGTCGGTGCCCGGAAGCGGCGAGATCGTGGCCTGCGGCTCCTTCACGACGGTCCAGCGCAGCACCTTCGCCTTCGCGGACTCCGGCAGGCACTTGTTCAAATCGCGCACCGCGAGCTCGTAGAGTTCTTGCGGGCTCTTGCCCACGTGCGCGTGCGCGCCGCTGATGACGAGCGCGAGGTACTGGCCCGCGTCCTTTTTCCCCCAGAGGTCGTTCTTGTTGAACGCCCAGTGCAGGTCGGTGCCGAGGAGGCCCACGAGCGGGCCCTCGATCACGGGACGGTCCAGCCAGAGATTGATGCCGATGATCGGCGCGAAGCCGAGCCGGTCCCAGCCGCCGCGAAGTTCGGACGGGAGGTCGAGCGCGGCCAAGGCGTTCGGCGGGAGCGCGCCGACGACCGCCTCCCCCTCGAAGGTCCCGGAGCGCTCGGTTTCCACGCGCGCGCGGCCGTCGAGGCGGATGGCCGCCGCCTTCACGCCGCAGAGCACGCGTCCGCCGCGCTCCTCGATGAAGCGGCGCGACTGTTCGACGTAGAGGTCGCTGAGCCCCACCGTCGCCACGCCGAGACGCGAGCCCGAGGGATCGCGGAAGAAGACTTCGGCCATCACCTGGGCCATGCCCAGCGCGGAGGCTTTCTCCGGAAGCTCGTTGAGCGCGCCGATCGCGATCGGGTCGAAGAGGCGCTCCTGCAGCCGCCGCGACTGGCCGAGTCCGTCGAGCCACTCGCGAACGGTCAAAAGGTCGAGATCGCGCGGCCAGCCCCGTCCCCCCCGCATCGTCGACTGGAACCACGCGCCGAGCCGCAGCAGGCCGGCCTTGTCCATGACGCCGAGGCCGCCGAGGCCGAGGATGCCCATGCCCAGGCCGAAGGGAGCGGGCCAGTTCGGGCAGTCGAGCACCGCCCTTTGCCCCTCGGCGTCGGCGAAGACGACGCGGGCGTTCTCGGAAAAGCGGAGCAAATCCCCCGAACCGATGCGCTCGAGGAAGGAGCGCGTCTCGCGGTAGCACGCCATGAAGAGGTGCTGGCCGATGTCGACGATCTCCACCGCCCGCGGGGCGGTGAAGGAGAACGCGCGGCCGCCGAGATGCGGCTTCTTCTCGAGGACCGTGTCGCGCGCGCCGGAGGTCGCGAGCGCGGTCGCCGCGGCCAGGCCGGCGCAGCCGCCGC
>JACRDR010000232.1 GCA_016212845.1 Elusimicrobiota bacterium | reverse complement strand
CGGGAGAGCTTCAGGCGCTTGCCCACTTCCTCGAGCGTCATGGGTGTCTGGCCCGTGAGGCCGTGGCGGAACTCGAGGATCATGCGCTCGCGCTCGCCGATCTCGCCCATCGCCTGGCTGAGCTCGTCGTGGAGCTTGAGTATGGAGATGAGGTTCTCGGGGCTCTGCTGCTCGGACTCCGAGATCATGTCCTCGACGGTGATGTTGTCGTCCTCGCTCTCGACCGGCGTCTCCAGCGAGCCGATGCCCTTCGCGGCCTCGGCGGCGTCGAGCACGCCGCGGACCTGGCGGGCGGTCCAGTGCATCCGCTTCGCCATCTCGGCGAGCGTCGGATCGCGGCCCATCAGCGCGTGCATCGCCTCCCACTCCTTGAGCCATTTGCGGAGGGCTTCCCACGCGTGCGGCGGGATGCGGATCGTCTTCGACTGCTCCTCGACCGCGCGGCGGATCGACTGCTCGATCCAGTACGAGGCGTAGGTGGAAAAGCGATAGCCCTTCTTGGGGTCGAACTTGTCGACCGCGTGCATGAGGCCGAGGTTCCCTTCCTCGATAAGATCGAGGAACTCGATGCCCTGGCGCTGGTACTTCTTGGCGATCGGGACCACGAGGCGGAGGTTCGCCTCCATGATCTCGCGCTTGGCGTCCTTGTCGCCGCGCTTCGCCTTTTTCCAAAGGAGATGCATGTCCTCGCGGTTCATCTGCGCGAGCTTCTGGATGCCCTTGAAGTATTGAGAGATTGAGTCAGTGCTGGGCTCTACCATGGGTCTCCTGGTATCAGCGGATTTCGAAATCCGAATCGCCGGCCTTTGCCGGCACGTCCTGTTCGGCCACTTCCGAGACGCTGGCGAATCTCGGTCCCTTCTTCAGCGCCGACACGAACCCCGTCACCGCCGCCGGCGTGCCCTGAGCTTCGGCCTCGACCGTGCCGTCGGGCCGGTTGCGCACCCAGCCCGTCACGCCGCACGCGCGAGCGGTTTCGGAGGCGAACCACCGGAAACCGACGCCTTGGACGCGGCCCGTCACGACGAGGTGTTTCCGCGTCAAGGGCATCTTACCAACATGTCAAGGAGGAAGGCAACAGGAAGATTGAAGTGTCAAGGCCCACAAAAAGCTCAGCCTCCTTCGCTTCGAAGGAGGCTGGTGCCGAAAGCTTCGGGGTACTCAGGCTTGAACTGAGAACCTCTTGGTCCCGAACCAAGCGCTCTGCCAATTGAGCTATACCCCGGTCCGAGGATTATAGCATGTGCGCCGGGGCGCTTAGAAGATCGAGAAGCTTCCGGCACGCGGTTTCGGCCGAATCGATCGGGGCCGCCCGGCGGGCGGAGCCGCGCATCGCCTGGAGTTTTCCGGGCGCGCGCAGAAGGTTCCTCAGCGTCGAGCCGAGCTTCTTGGGGTCGTCGAGCCGGATCGCCGCGCCCTTGGCGGTCAACCACGCGCAGTTCTTGAGCTCCTGGCCCGGCAGGGGATCCACGATGATCAGCGGCAGCCCGGCCGCGGCGGCTTCCGACGCGGTGACTCCCCCCGGCGTGCCCACGAGCACGTCGGAGGCGGCGAAGCACTCCGGCACGCGGCTCGTGTACGCGAGCACGCGTACGCGAGGCTGCCGGCGGTAGCGCTTGCGCAGCGCCAAGTAGAGGTCCTCGTTGCGGCCGCAGACCACGAGCGCCTGGGCCTTCGGCACGTCGCGCAGGAGCGGGTCGATCATTTCCCCGATGGGGCCGAGGCCTTTAGAGCCGCCGGCGAACAGCACGACCGGGCCGTCCGGGTGGAGATGGAAAGACTCTCGCGCATGCGTCCGGTCGTGCTCCTCGCGAAATCGCGGATGCACCGGGATGCCCGTCACGGCGATTCGCTCGCGCGCGATGCCGCGCTCGAGCAGGGCGTCGCGGACCTCGACCGAGGGCGCCAAGTAGAGGTCGACGTTCTTGGAGACCCAGTACTCGTGGACGCCGTAGTCCGTGATCACGGCGGCGAGCGGCGCGCGCAGCGTGCCGTCGGCGCGGTCGGTCTCGAGCACCGCGCACGCGAGCGCGTGCGTGCACACGACGAGATCGGGCTCCAGGCTTTTGAAGCGCGTGCGCAGGCGCATGCGGTGCAGCGCCGAGAGCGGCTCGCGGATCTCTTTCAGCGCCGCCGCGACCGTCTTGTTGTCGTAGAGGTAGTTCCAGAGGCGCGGCGTCCTCTGGATGAGGCCGAGGTACGCGGCGGAGATCACGGGCCCGACGACGGGCGCGACCTCGGTCGCCAGGCTCAGTTCATGGGCGCGAACGTGCGGCGCGAGGCTCTTGAGCTGTTCGCGCAGCGCGGCGGCGGCGGCCGAGTGGCCGGAAGGGCGGTCGCCGTAGACGAAGACAACCCGAGAGGAACGCATGGGAGACGGCTGACAAGGACCCGCGATTCGGGGAGCCGGGAATCGAACCCGGAGTCTCTCGCACCCCAAGCGAGCGCTCTGCCATTGAGCCACTCCCCGCATCGCGGGTCCCTGTCGATGGGACGCGCAAGTATAGCAAAAGCGACCCGCGCCTTCAGCGGTTGAGTTCGGACAGGATGTCGCGGAGCTCGGCGCGCAGCTCCTTGAGCACCTTGGCCGCGGCGCCGCCGTCGCCGGCCGGGGCGACGGGGACCGCGCGCCGTTCGCCCGCGAGCGCGCGGCGGACGCCGGCGAGCGTCATCTTGCCGCCGCGCATCAGGTCCTTGATGCGCAGAAGCGTCTCGAGGTTGTCTCGGGTATAGCGGCGGTGCCCGCCGGAGAGCCGGACGGGCCGGAGGCTCGGGATGCGAGCCTCCCAATAACGGAGGGTGTGCTGCGGAAGCTGAACGATGCGACAGGCCTCTTCCATGCGGAAGAGGTCTCTGTCCGGAATGATCGGCCGCGGGACGGTGGTCACGCGACGTCTCGCCCGGTCTCCCCTCTTACGAGAGGAGGTTTCTCGAGGCCTTGAACCGAATGCCCTTTCTAGGCGGCACGGTCACGGTCTCGCCCGTTTTCGGGTTGCGTCCCTGGCGCGGTCCGCGCGCCTTCACGCGAAACGTCCCGAAGTTCGAGATCACGACCTTTTCGTTGTTGTTCAAGGCCATCCGGATCGTCTCGAAGGTCGTCTCGACCGCGCGCGCCGCCTCGCCCTTGGTGGACAGGACCTTGGCGACCGCCTTGATGATGTCCAGTCTATTCATCGTCCTCTTCCCCTTCCTGCTCGCTCTCTTTTGAGCTCTTTCCCTTTTCCTTAGGATCCTTAGGGTCCTTGGACTCCTTGTTCTTGAGGTCCTTGAAGATGTCCTCGGGACGCAGGTTCTTGAGCTCGTCTTTGAACTTCTTGACCTCGTTCTCCGAGATGGGCTTGGAGAGCACCTTACAGCGTTGGAAGACTTTCTCTTCCACGAAGATCGTGCACCCGGCGCGGACCGCCACCGCGATCGCGTCCGAGGGGCGGGAGTCGATGACCGTCTCCTGCCCGTTGCGTTTCAAGTAGATGCGCGCGTAGAAAGTGTTCTCTTTGAGGTCGTTGACCACGACCTTGTCCACGTTCCAGCCGAGCATCTTCACGGCAGAGAGGAGCAGGTCGTGCGTGAGCGGGCGCGGGAGCACGATGCCGGAAAACCGGATCGCGATCGCCTGGCCTTCGTTCAAGCCGATCCAGATGGGCAGCAGGCGGTTTCCGTGCACCTCTTCCAGGAAGATGATGCACTCGTTGACGGTCGTCGCGAGCGAGTAGATGCGTACCTCGTGCTCGGTCGAGTCGTCCTTCTTGCTTTCGCCTTTGCCTTCGCTTTCCTTTGCCATCAGAACCCTAGAGCCTTCAAAAGCTGGTCCGGCGCCTTCCCTTGGT
>JACRDR010000231.1 GCA_016212845.1 Elusimicrobiota bacterium | reverse complement strand
CGGACAGCGGGCGAACCTCGCCGTCGGAACCCCCGCGCCCGGCCGCAAGCCCGACGCGCCGCCCTCGCCCACGCCTCCCGCGCCGAACGGAGGCTCGAGCCTCGGCACGAAGCTGCTCGTCGGCGGCGGTTATCTCGCCGGCGCGATCGCGACCGGAATCCTCGGTCCCGTCGCCCTCGGGATCCTCGCGATCGGCGGAGCGGTCGCCTCCGGCGCCGTCGCCTGGAAAGCCAACGAAAACGCCTGGACCGTGGTGAAGAAGGCCGCGACGGGCGCCGCGTTGGGCGCCGCGGCGCTGGCCATCGTCGGCGGGGGCATGGGCCTCGCCGTCGGCCGCACCCTCGAGCGATTCTTTAAGCGCTAAGCACCGGGTACGGCAGCGAGAGCCGCTCTCCGTACGGGGAGCGGCTCTTTTGCTATGTTGGGTGCATGAGCCGGATCGAGGCCGTGGCCCAGCGCTTCGCCGTGAAGGGACGGCTGGTCGCCGTGCAGCCCGTCCCGGGCGGCAACGTCAACGACACCCACCTCGCGGTGTTCCGCACGACGTTCTCGGAGGAGCGGATCATCCTCCAGCGGATCAACGTGCGCGTTTTCAAGCGCCCGGCGTGGATCATGTCGAACCTCCGGCTCGTGACCGACCACGTGCACCAGCGCCTGCATCGCGAGGCCAAGGGCGAGGACCGCGTGTGGCAGCTGCCGCGGATCGTGCCGACGAAGTCCGGCAAGGATTGGGTCTCCGACGGCGAAGGCGGCTTCTGGAGGGCCCTGACGCTCATCGCCTCCGCGGTCGCCCACGACAAGGCGCAGGGCCCCGAGCACGCCTTCGAGGCGGGTACGGTGCTCGGCCAGTTCCACCGCCTCGTCTCCGACCTCGCGCCGGGAAAGCTCCGCGACACGCTCCCGGGCTTTCACGTCACGCCCTCCTACTTGAAGCGCTACGACGAGACGCGGGCCGCCGCGGCGGGGAAGCGGCGCTTAAACGGCTCCGTCGAGGCGTCCCGGCTCGCCCGCTTCGTCGAGGACCGCCGGAGCTTCGCGTCGGTCTTGGAGGACGCGCGCGAACGCGGCGAGCTCAAGGAGCGCCTCATCCACGGCGACCCCAAGGTGAACAACGTCCTGCTCGACGAGCTCACCGGAAAGGGCACGTGCATCATCGACTTGGACACGGTGAAGCCCGGCCTGATCCATTACGACTTCGGAGACGCCCTCCGTTCGATCGCCAATCCCGCGGGCGAGGAGGAGATCGACCTCGCGAAGGTCTACTTCGACACGACGCTCTGCGAGGCGTTCGTCCGCGGCTACAACTCGCGCGCACGCGACTTCCTGACGTCCTCCGACCGCAAGTACCTCTTCGACTCGATCCGGCTGATCAGCTTCGAGCTGGGGCTGCGGTTCTTCGAGGATTACCTGGCGGGGGACCGCTACTTCAAGGTCCGGTCGGAGGGGCACAACCTGCACCGGGCGCGCGTGCAGTTCAAGCTTTGCGAGTCGATCGAGGCGCGCGAAGCCGACATCCGGCGGATCCTCGACGGCCTCACGTCTTCAGCCGAAGGCGCAGTTCCCAAGAGAAACGGGCGCCCGGCGCCAGCTCCACGACCCCGCGCCGGTCGTTGAGCGAGTTCGGACCGCCGTACCAGGGTTCCGGGCAGAAGAAGCCCGCCTCGAGGTCTCCCCAGAAGACGAAGTAGTAGTGCTCCGGGCTCGTGAACGGGACCGCGGTCTGCACGACCTCGTGCTGACTGACCGTCGCGATCAGGCCCTCGCCCAGGTCGAGCTCCACCCAGGCCTCCTCCCAGTCGAAATCGCCGATGACCGCGTTCAAGAGCGGCGAGCGGGGTTCGAGCTTGATCGGCTCCTCGAGCCCCGCGGCGCGCGACGTCCCGGCGAGCAGGCTTTGGCGGCTCAGGTCGAAGGCTTTTTTCGCGGGCGTACGCAGCCGGGCTTCTTTCAGGGCCAGCGTGAGGTGATTGCCGACCGAGAACGGCATCGGGCCTTCGTTGCGGTCGGACGCCGAAACCTCGAGCCGGGCGTACACGCCGCCCTCGTCGAGGAAGCCGTAGCGGGCGACGAGCTCGAAATCGAAGGGGTAGAAGAGCCGTCCGTCCGGGCCGTTCTCCAGCCGGCAGGCGACGTCGGCCGCGCCGCCGCCTAAAGGTTCCCAGACCTTGTTCATCGCGAAGCCGTGCATCGGCATCGCCAGCGGCTTGCCCTTGAGCGCCCAGCTGCCGAGCACTTCGTCGGCGCCGGTGGCCGCCACTCGGCGAAGCTGATCGGGCAGGTAATTGCGGCCGACGGCGGGGAACAGCCACGGACAGCGGCCCCGCCAGAGGCCGCGCTTGCGGCGCTCGAGGTCCTCGGCGCGGAACAGGAGTTCCTTCCACGCGCTTCCGCGGCGGACCTTGAGGCTGGCGAGCTCGCCGCCCGTCTCCGGGCTGACGCCGAACTCGAGCCCTTGTTCCTCGCTCCTGCGGATCAGCACGGCGATAGTCTAGCGACACTTTCCGGCCGCGCGCAACGTCTAAAAGGCGCGGGTCAAGGAGGCATCATGAAACGTAGTTCCTGGTTGGCGTTCGCCGGAGTCATCGCGTTGTGCGCGACGGTGGCGTGGGCGGAGGGGAAGGGCGGCGGCCGGTGGGCCGAGAAGGCCGGCCTTTCGAAGGAACAGGCCGAGAAGCTCAAGGAATCTTTCAAGGAAGGACGCAAAGTCATGCGCCCGCTCCAGCGCGAGCTGCGCGACGCGATGACGAAGCTCCACGACCAGGTGGAAGACGACGCCGACGAAGGCGCCCTCAAGGGCACCCTCGAGCGCATCGAGAAGGCCCACCAGGCGCTCGCCGCCGAGCGCGTGAAGTTCCACACGAAGCTCGCCTCGAGCCTGCCCGTGAAGCAGCGCGCCAAGCTCCTCCTGGCCCATCGCCGCGGCATGGGGATGGGCATGAGGATGCGGATGCACAAGCGCGTCATGATGATGCGCGGCGGCGGCCCCGGCGGCCATCCCGGCATGGGCCCCGGCGAGGGCGGGATGCGCGGTCCTCACGGGATGCACGGCGGCGACACCAAGGACGCCCTCAACGAGGACGACGACCAGGAGGAGGACGAAGCGGACGAGCACGAAGACCACTTCGAAATGGACTCCGGCGACTAGCCTTTTTTTCGGCTGCGGTATTCCTGCTCACGGCCCAAAGAACCTCGGCCGAGACCATAGGCTTCGAGCGACGAGAGCTCGGCCAGGGTCTCGGCCGACGGTTTTTCTCCGGAGAGAAAGTCCTGGTAGGCGGCGATCTTGCGGATGAGCTCGGGCCCGGCTTCGTTCAACGCCTCCAGCCGCGCGCAGCCCAGGCCGAGTTCCGCCCACCGCTTGATGAAGCCCGCGGCCGACTGGGCGTTCGCGTTGAACATCGTGTTCCGGCATTCTTGGTCCGGCTTGATGAAGTGCCAGTTCCCGTACTGATCCTTCAGCTTCAGCTCGTGCTTCTCGCACGGCTTGCCGCAGTCGCGGAAGGAGTTGCCTTTGCTCAGCAGCGCGGCGAAGACGCAGTGCTCCATGTGGAAGGACGGCATGTACTGGTGGATCGTCGCCTCGAGCCGCGAGGCGTCGGAGGCCGCGAGCAGGTCTTCCACTTGTCCGGCGCTCAGATCGTAGGAGACGCAGAGCGTCTTCAGTCCCTTCCCGAGCAGATAGGCGGCCGTCAGGTGGTTGGAGACGTTGAGGCTGAAGTCGCCTCTGAGATCGCCGGAAAACGGGCTGACCTCCGTGAAGTAGCGGAGAGCGCCCAGGTTGCGCACGAGGATGAAGTCGGGCTTGAGCTTCTCGATCGCGCGCAGGTTGGCGTACTCCTGCGGCTTGAGGATGCGGGTCGTCGCGATGCCCGCCGGGATGCCCGCGGCCCGCAGCGCTTCCAAGCTCGGGGCGTAATCGCGGCCGAACTCGAAGTCGAGCGCGACGGAGTGGAGCCTGTCCTTCTTGAGCGTCCCGTTGTGCAGCGCTTCGGCGACGTCCTTCGCCTGCGCCTTGTTCCGCAGAAGGACGTTGAAGCGGACCTTGCCGGCCGGCGCCGCCTTCACGCGGCCGCTCTCGAACCAGCTCCGGATCTCGGCCGCCGGCCTCGGGGACACGGCGAACCCGTCGATCGTCGACGACTTCCGGGCGGTTTCGAGACGTTCGGTCAGCGTCTGCCGCAGGCGCTTGAGCTCCTGGTTCGGGACGAACAGGGCCTCGGAGGACTTCCGCTCGATCTTCACGTCGAGAGCGATGAACGGAGTCGCGCCCAGCGCCGAGAGCTCCTTCTGGAGCGACTCGTCGGAGGACGGCTGCTTTTGGGCTTTCTGCAGCGGCTGCTCGCCGGAGGCCTCGAGCACGCGCGTCCCGTCGGCGAAGCGGACGAGGAGCGGTCTTCCCGCCTCCAAGACGGCCGTGACCCGGAGGGGCACTCGCCGCATCGCCTCACGGTCGGTCGAGGACTTCTGCAGCTCCTTCTTGAGGCGGTGATCGAGGTTCAGGAAGATCCGCGCGCCCGCGAGATCGGCCGGGAGGTTCGTCTCGCGGCCGAAGTCCAGCTCGACGCCCCCGCTTCTCCCTCGGACGGCG
>JACRDR010000237.1 GCA_016212845.1 Elusimicrobiota bacterium | reverse complement strand
GTGTTCGAGTTATTCACCGCTTCCTCGGCCGCTTTCTTGGCCGCGAGCTCCGCGGCGCCGGCGGCGTCGCGGGCCGCCTTCTCGGCGGCTTCCTGCGAGGCCTTCTGCGCGATCAATTGCTGCTGCTGCTGTTTGGTCAGCGACTCGCCGAGCTGGGAGACCTTCTGCCCCAGCACGACCTCCACGTCGTCGAGCTTGGAGCCGAGCTTCGACATCCGGTCCTGGGAGTCCTTCAGGTTCTCGTTGAAGACCGAGAGATCCGTGCGGACCTGGTCCATCTTCACCGCGAGGTCGGCCTGGTTGGCCTGCATGGACGCGATCGAGCGCTTGAGGTCCGCGACCGAAGCCTTGACCTCGTCGGTCTGCTGGCTCAAGTCGAGCATGTCGCGCGACGTGGCGCAGCCCGAGAGCGCGAGGAGGGCGAGAGCGGCCGCCCCGAGACGGCTCATTGCGGCGCTTTCGGGTTGACGCCCTGCTGGCTCGAGGCCGTGCGGGCGCGGATGCGGGTCTCGGCCCGGCGGTTCTTGTTCCAGCAGTCCTCGGTGGGCTGATCGCAGACCGGCTTCTCTTCGCCGTAGGAGATCGTCGCGATCGCCTTGCCCGGGATGCCGAGGCGGATGTAGTACTCGCGGACTTCCTTGGCGCGCTTCTGGCCGAGGGCGAGGTTGTATTCCGTGGTGCCGCGCTCGTCGCAGTGGCCGGCGACTAGGATCTCGAGGTCGCGGTGCTGCTTCAGGTACTCGGCGTTCTTGCGGAGCGTCGCGCGGGCCTCGTCCTGGAGGGCGTACGCGTCGTAGCCGAAGGTGATGGACTGGAGCTCGGGCGTCTCGCTGAACTGGGAGCCGTCCTTGATGCTCGCTTCGCCGGACTCGACGCCCGGGGGAAGGGTGTCGGCGTCGTCGTTCTTGTTCGCGTCGGCGGTGTTCGTGCCGTTGGTGCCGTTCTTAACGGTCTTGCGGGGAGCGCAAGCGAGCGTGGTCGCGGCGCAAAGGGCCACGAGTAGCCAGCGAGTCGAAGTCGTCGTCATTCTTCCTCCGCGCATGACACCCGGCAGCCCAAGTCGTGCGCGGGGCCATTATATGCGTTGCCGCCCGTCGAAGTCAATCGAGGAAGCCCCCGGATTTGTTCAACGGGCGCCAACCGAATCCTTCTTTTGGCCGGCCCGGAAGTCCTTGCGCTTGGCCGCTTGGCTCTGCCGGAAGGCTTTCCGCTTCTCTTTTTGGCCCTCGTTGAAGTCCGCGAGACGCGCTTTCTTCTCCTCCGGCTTGAGTCCCGCGAGCCCTTCCTTAAAGGCCTTGCGCTCTTCTTTCAGCCGTTTGGAGAATTCCTCTCGTTCGGCGCGCAGGATCGCGTCGAACTCTTTCTGCCGGGCGCGCCGCGCCTGGACGGCCGGAGAAGCCGCTTTTCCGCTGTCCGGGCCCTGCGCCCAGGCCGAAGCCGGGAGCGCTAGGAGCGCCGCGAGCCAAATAATCCTCATACCCATATATACGAATGAGACGCGAAAAAGTTCCCTCGATTTTGCGGCCAGCATTGGTTAGTATAATGCCAACGTGATCTTCAAGCAACTCAATCCCGGCTCCTCCTGCCGCACCTATCTCGTCGGTTCCGAGCGTACGAAGGAGGTCGTGCTCATCGACCCCGTCTTGGACGGCGTCGACCGCTACCTCCGGCTGCTCCAGACCGACGGTCTCAAGCTCCGCTGGGTCATCGATACCCACACCCACGCCGACCACATCTCGGGCGCCGCGCTGCTGCAGAACAAGGCGCAGGTCCATTATCTCATGCACCTCAACAGCGAGGTGAAATGCGTGTCGAAAAAGCTCCGCGAGCGCGACGCGCTCGGCTTGGGCGAGCTCACGATGACGTTCATGCACACGCCCGGCCACACCACCGACAGCCTCGTCGTCCTGCTGCCGGACCGCTTCCTGAGCGGCGACTTCCTCTTCATCGGCGAGGACGGCTCCGGCCGTCTCGACCTGCCCGGCGGCAGCGCCGCCGCGCATCACCAGAGCTTGAAAAAGCTCGACCAGCTCCCCGACGCCGCGCTCATGTTCCCGGCGCACGACTACAAGGGACGCGAGCACGCGCGGCTCGGCGACCAGCGCAAGTCGAACCCGCTGCTGCAGCCTAGAACCCGCGACGAGTACCTGGCGTACTGGGACTCGCTCGCCCTCGGCCCGGCCGACTGGATGCGCAAGGTGCTCGACGCCAACCACGCGTGCGCGACCGACGCCTCCGCGGCGCCGATTCCGGCCGAGGCCTCCAGCGGCGCTTGCTCTCCGTGCGCGGCCGCCGCGCCGGCGCTCGGCGCGCTGCGCGCCTCGGCGCTTTCGCCGGTGCAGCTGCGCGACCGCGCGGCGAAAGAGCAGGCGCGCCTCTTCATCCTCGACGTCCGCGAGCCCGAGGAGTACAACGGCGAGCTCGGCCATATTCCGGGCAGCGTCCTCATTCCGCTCGGCCAGCTCGAGACGCGCTTCGGCGAGGTGCCGCGCGACAAGACCGTCGTGGCGGTCTGCAAGAGCGGCCGCCGCTCCGCGCGCGCCGCCGAGCTGCTGCTCGCCAAGGGCTTTCGCGACGCCTTCACCATGACCGGCGGCATGATGGCCTGGGACGACGAAGAACTCCCCGTCGAGCGTTAATGCTGTTTCGAGCCTTCAAAAAGACCTTCGACGCCGCGCTCGACACGTTCGTCTCCGAGAAATGGCAGATCCGGCTCGCGATGCACGTCCTCAACCGGATCAACGGCGACGACGACTACGACCCGAAGACCAACGGCGAGTACTGGATCATCGGGAAGATCAAGGACAAGTTCAAAGGCGAGCCGCTCACGATCCTCGACGTCGGCGCCAACGTCGGCGCCTGGACGCTCGAGGCCGCCAAGGGCTTGTCGGCGCCGGCGCGCGTGTTCTCCTTCGAGCCCACCAACGCCACGCACGCCAAGCTGAAGGAGAACGTGGAGAAGGCCGGCGCGTCCGTCGTCACGCTCGTGAAGGCAGCGTTGAGCGACCGCGACGGCCAGGGCGAAATGTTCATCGACGGCGACTACTGCGGCACGAACTCCGTCTACAAGCAGGGCTACCAGGAAAAGTGGCGCGATGTGAACGCCGAGAAGAAAGTCGAGAAAGTCCCGCTGCACAAAGGCGACTCGTTTTGCGCCGAGCGCGGAATCGACCGCGTCCATTTCCTGAAGATCGACGCCGAGGCCCACGAGGTCGACATCCTGAAGGGCTTCGAGAAGATGCTCGACGCCAAGAAGATCGACTACATCCAATTCGAGTACTTTCACGGCTGGATCAACGCCCGGCGTTTCCTGCAGGAGGCCTGGGCGTATCTGGAAGGGAAGGGCTACACGGTCGCCCGTTTTCGCGGCAACAGCCTCTACTACCCGCCCGCCTACAAGACGTACTACGAGAAGTTCGAGACCTGCAATTACTTCGCGCTCAAGCCCGGCGCGGAGAAGTTTTAGCTAGGTCCAGGCGCCGTCTTTCAGGAGCTGGACCAGCTCCTTCCTGAACCGCGCCATCGCCGTCGCCGATTCCTCGGCCGCGCGCACGCTCGCCGCCGCGAGCGCTTCCTCGAGGCGGGCGGGGGCGAGGCCCTGGGCGAGATGCATCTGCGCGAGCATGCCGCCGATGACGCGCGCCGCCGATTTCGGGTGCTTCGGGTCGAGCGTCACGTGCGAGCCTTCGCGCCGCCGCGTGGACCAATCCGCCGCGTCGAAGGCGAAGGTGGACAGCTCGGCGGAAACCTTGCGGAGCTTGGAGAAGCCCTCGGCGACGCGGGCGGCGTCGGTCTCGCTTTGCGGCGCGCCCGTGAAGTACTCGAGCGCCGAGGCGCGCAATTGCTTCAACTCGTAGGCGTCGGACCGGCGGTCGGAGGCGAACATGTAGCGCCGCACGCCGATGGAGCTGAGGCCGGCGCCCGCCCGGTCGAAAGGCTTCCAGTCCTTCCGTTCCACGCCCGCGAATTTCGCCAGGCGCTCGGCGAGCGGCTCGTCCGACAGCGGCGTGCCCGCGTGCTTGAGCCACTCGCGGTCGCGGCTGCGGGCTTCCTTCAGCGACTTTTCGGACTGGATCGACTCCGACCACTTCGCGAAATCCTGCTTTAAGCCGTCGCGGTAGCCCTTCCGCGCCTCTTCCAGGATCATTCGGCGTTCGGCGTCGGACGCTTCCGTCAAGAACCACGTCCCCGCCACCGTCCGCACGATGTCGACCGCCAGCGGCGCGATGCCCGAGTCGTCGAAGTCATTGACCTGCGCGACCTTCCGCCCGTCGAAGTCGACGAGCTCGACGTTGTCGGGATGCGCGTCGCCCGCGGCCCGGCCGGTGACGCTCGCGGCGAGCGCCGCGGCGTGCGGGCTTTGCCGCAGCTCGGCGTACTGCAGCTGCGGGAACGCGCGGTAGAAATTGAAGTCCGACTCGGCGGCCTTGGCGAGCTTCTGCTTGAAGAGGACCGGGTTCTGGACGATCAGGTCCTTGTGGAACGCGTCGACGAAGGCTTTCACGCGAACCGCGTCCGAGCCCGCGGGAAGCGGGCTGACCGGCATGGGAAGGGGAACGACCGTCCGCTGGGCGAAGACGGACGCGGCGAGGCACAACGCGAGCAATGCGCCGGGCATGGAGCGATCATACCACCGCGGACGCCGCATCGACCTGGGTCTTCGGGGCTTCGCGTAGGACGCGCCACGCGGCGTACGCCCCGAGAATTCCGAGGATCAGTTCGTACATCCTTCCGCCCGGCGGGTCCCACCGCATGGCCAATACGTCGACCGCCGCGTGCGCGAGCGACAGCCAGACGAGCCCGAGCCCGGAGGCCAGGGCGCCGCAGCACGCCATCCCGTAAAGGATGTACGCCGGGAAGTTCATCGGGTCCTGCGCGCCCCAATGCCAGAACGCGAACGCGCACGAGGACAGGAACGCGCCCTTGCGAGGGTTGAAGCGCTTCGCGAGGCCTTGGAACAGCAGGCCGCGAAAGCACGCTTCTTCAAAAAAACCGACCGGCAGATTGGCGGCGACGAGGGCTAGCCACGAGATCGAGGCGTAGAAGGGAGGGCCGTCGCCTCGCTGGATGTAGTTCGCGAGGATGGAGACGCTCGCGAGCGCGCAGAGCGCCGCGCCGGCGGTGGAATACCGCACGTCGAATCCCCAGGCGCGGAGTCCGCCGAGGAGCAGCATCACCGCGAGGCAGGCGATGAAGGCGGCGGTGCGCAGCAGTCCCGTGCGCAGCTCCCGCGCGGCCCACCAGTCCTCGCGGAAGCGCGACATCTCGTTGACCCGCCAAATCCAGCGCTCCTTGCCGTCGGGACCGGTCTCGAGCCCGATCCCTTCCGCGTCGTAGCCCCAGCCGTCGATGCGGCGCAGCAGCTCGGGACCGCGGGCGGCTTCCTCGAAGGCCCGGACCTCGGCGGCGGTGGGGGGGCGCCTCTCCATCTCGGGGTAGCGGCGGTAGACCTCCTGGCGGGCCATCCAGTAGGAGCCCGCGATCGCGATCGCGAGGAGCGCCGCCTTGCCGCCGTTTTCCGTCAAGCGGTCTTCTGGAGGACCTTGCCGGTCGCGTCGATCTCGTAGGAGATCGGCTCGCAGGTGCCGATGTTGAGCTCCATCACCTGTTCCTTCGTGAGGTGGTCGAGCTCCATGACGATCGCGCGGAGGCTGTTGCCGTGCGCGGCGACGAGCACGTTCTTGCCGGACTTCACCGCGGGCAGGATTTTCTCGCGGAAGTAGGGGAGCGCGCGGTCGGCGGTGTCTTTCAGGCTCTCGCCGTTCGGCGGCTTCACGTCGTAGGAGCGGCGCCAGATGTGGACCTGCGCGTCGCCGAACTTCCGGGCGGTCTCGGCCTTGTCGAGGCCCTGGAGGTCGCCGTAGTGCCGCTCGTTGATCGCCTGGGAGCGCTCGGTCGGGATATCGGTCTGGCCGAGCTCGCCGAGGATGATCGCCAGCGTCTCTTGGGCGCGCTTGAGCTCGGAGGTGAAGGCGAGGTCGAACTTATGGCCCTTGAGGGCGCGGCCGGCGCGGTGCGCCTCGTCTTGGCCCTTGGGCGTGATCGAAACGTCGATCCAGCCGGTAAAGCGGTTTTCCAGATTCCACTGGCTTTGGCCGTGGCGCACGAGAACGAGTTTTCCCATGCGCCGATTCTACCAAACCGAACGCGAACCGAACGAGGGGGCTGTCCCCTAGTTGGAGTAGCGCGAGGAGCCGTGGACGTCGGAGGCGCTGCGGCGGCGCTCCCAATCGGCGCGTACCGCGGCCGGGATGGGGTCTTTTTGCGCCTTCTTTTTCCGCTTGGCCTGGTACATGCGCTCGTCCGCGCGGCGGACCAGCGCTTCGAAGGTGTCTTTGCTCCTCAGCGAGGCGATGCCGATGCTGAGCCCGATCGCCGGGCTCGAGAGCGCCGCGAGCTGAATGCGCCGCGCCACGATCTCGGCGCGCGAGGGGCCCGAGCCGGGCAGCAGGACGACGAACTCGTCGCCGCCGTAGCGGAAGGCCACGTCGACGTCCTTGCGGATCGACTTGCGGATCGACTCGGCCGCGTGGCGGAGGACGCGGTCGCCCTCCAGGTGGCCGAAGCGGTCGTTGGTCTGCTTGAAGTCGTCGATATCCATCAGGAGGATCGAGAACGGCTCCTTCTGGCGGCGCGCGCGCTGAAGCTCGCCCTCGGCGCGCTCTTTGAGATGGCGCTGGTTGAAGAGGCCCGTCAGGCTGTCCGTGATGGAGAGCTCGCGGAGGCGGCGCTCGAGCGCCACGCGCTCGGAGATGTCCTTCGAGATGGCCAGCGTGCCGATGCTGCGTCCCTGGCGGTCGCGAAGGAGGGCCATGGACATGCTGACGTGGACGCGGCGTCCGTCGCCGCGCAGGACGGTCTCGTGGTTGCGCAGCTTGCCCTCCTTGATCAGGCGGCGCATCAGCCCGTAGGCTTCGGTCCGTCCTCCTTCATAGAGCGAGTGGGCGTACGTGCCGACGACGGATTCGGCCTTGCGGCCCAGCATTCGTTCGGCTCCCGGGCTGAAGTAGATGAGGCGACCCTTCAGGTCGGTCGTGCAGATGGCGTCCGTGGTCGAGGCGACGATGGCCTCGAGGTACTCCTTGGCCTGGAGGACCTGGGTCGACAGGTACACCAGCGGGCTGTCCGACTTCGTGGGGGGGTGGTCCACGAGATCCAGCATAGCGCCCCCGCGCGTTCGTCCCCAGGGACGGAGGGCCCTACATTCGTGGTGGGCCCAAAGCCTGGCGCACTGGGCCGCGGGGCCGGATCGAATTGGGTCCAAGGTCCCATATTATTTCCAGTGGAGGTTGCGGCACGCGCTGGTCGACTGGTTGTCCGCGTGGCACAGCTCGTGGGCGATGCAGTCGCCCTCGTCCCAGGTAACCCACATCTGCTTGCGGTCGCCGTCCCAGCAGCAGCGGATGTGGCGCGAGATCCCGGCGCCCTCGTCGTTGCGCGTGTCGAGCCGCGCGCACGCCTGATCCACCTCCCAGGCCTCGGCGCGAATCAGCATCATGCTCGAGTACTGGAAGATCTGCCGCCGCGGCTTCGGCGTCGCGCAGGCGGACGAAGCGACGAGGGCCAGCGCGAGGAGCCGCCTCAACTGAGCATCAGCCGGACCACTTCCAGCCCCTCCGCGTACTCCACGCCGGCGAGACGTCCGGTCTCGCGCGCCGTCATCCGGAACGCGTCGGTCGCTAAGCCTCGGGCGGCGAATTGCGTGGCGTGGGCTTCGATCGCCCTCATCTTCTCCTCGATCGTCGGGGAAATGTCCACGAACGCCTGGGGCACGAACGGGACGGGCACGGGCAGTCCGCCGGTGGGGAAGTAGCAGAAGAAGTCGTGGAAGCCGATGCGCTGAGTCGCGAGACAGGCGTGGTACACCAGGCCGTGGTCCTTGTGCACGTTGTGCTGCGCGTGCGAGATCATCGCGCCCGGCCGGCGGCGATGGACGATCGCATCGAGCCGGCCGACCAGCTCGTAGGTCTTCAAGTCCTCCACGCGCCTGCATTCCGAGGGATACAGGAGCTCGAGCTCGCAGCCCAGGATCTCGGCGGACTCCCGAGCCTCGCGCTTGCGGCGCTCGAGGTCCGTCGGGATGCAGACGACCACCATGAGCACCTGCGCTCCGGCGCGCACCAGCCGCGCGATCGTCCCGCCGATGCCCACCGAGAGGTCGTCGGGGTGCGCCCCGACCGCGACGACGGCGCGGCCGGAGTACTTCGAAATAAGGTGGGACGAGGCGGCCGCGGCGGCGCGGCCGTTCCCGTTACCGTTGCCGTTCATCATTCTTCCCCTCCGGGGGATACAAGTAGAGCGTGAAGTCGTTCGGCAGGTAGTCGTGACGCATGCGCACTCGCGGAGTGAGCCGCAGCGCAAGCGCCAACACCTCCGAGGGCTCGACGTAGAGGCGTCCGGGCTCCTGGCGTCCCGAGCGGCGGCTGAGGAAGTTCACCGCCATCCCGGACGCGGCCCAGGAGAACATCCGGGCGAGCGCGGGCTCCAGTTCCTCGATCGCGCCGGGCGCGAAGCAGCCGAAAAGACCGCTCGCCACCACGAAGTCGTAGGGGCCGGGCGGCTGGTGCTCCACGACGTTCCCGACCTCGAAATGGCAAGCCACGTCGGGGCGGGTGCGGAAGCGCGTGCGGCAGTGCGAGATCATTTCCGGGCAGAGGTCGAGCCCGCAGTAGAACGGACGCACGCCGCGGTCGAGAAGGTACGGCAGCAGGTCTCCGAGCCCGCAGCCCGCGTCGAGGACCCGCTTCCGGTCGAAGTCGCCGAGCTCGCAGATCGCCGCGAACCGCGCGCGCTGGGAGGCCTTCGTCAGCCCGACGCATCGAGGGTCGCGCACGCCGAAGCGGCGGATCCGCTCGTGGTAGAGCCGGGAGACCGTGCGCCGAGTCTCGGCATTATCGCGCGGAGATTCCATCGGCCTCCACCTCCGAGCCC
>JACRDR010000236.1 GCA_016212845.1 Elusimicrobiota bacterium | reverse complement strand
TCACCGAGGCGGTCCACTTCGTCGCGGTCCCCGAATCGGAAGTCCCCGCGGCGTTGAAGGCTCGTACGAAGTAGGGGCCGTATTCCGTGTTCGGAGAGAGCCCCGTCTGCGTCCAGAGCGTAGTGTTCGCCGCGAGATCCCCTGAAAGGCTGATCGTGCCGCTCATCACGCGGAAGCCGGTCTCGTTGTTCGAGTTGTCGGCCCAGTTCCACTGGATCGAGTTCGGCGTCAGATTGAGGCGGGTCAGGCCGGAGGGCGCGGCGGGGGCGGTGACGCCCGTCTGCGCGGAGACCACCGAGGCGCCCACGAAGACCGTGGCGTCGCCGTTCTGGGACTCGATGATGTAGAAGTACGTCGTCCCGGCGGCCAGCCCGGGGTCGGTGTAGGACGTCGCGGTTCCGGTCGCGATATTCGGGGGCAACGGCGGGTTGCTGGTCGAGCGATAGACGTTGTAGCGGGTGCCGCCGGGGTTGCCGTTGGCGCTCCACGTCACGGTGACGCTGGAGATGAAGGGCGTCGCCGTGATGGAGACCGGGGACGTCACTCCCGTATAAAAGGAAGCGGTGCCGGAATCGGACGTGCCCGCGCCGTTGAACGCCCGCACGAAGTAGGGTCCGTACGACGCGTTCACGGCGAGGCCCGTCTGGTTCCAGGTGGTGGTGTTGGCCGCCAGGTCACCCGAAACGTTGATCGTCCCGCTCATCACCCGGAAGCCCGACTCATTGGCGGAATTGTCGGTCCACGTCCACAGGATGCTGGAGGACGTTACCGAGACGCGGCTGAAGCCGGTCGCCGCGATCGGGGCGGTCTGAATCGCGCCGGTGACGACGGTGATCGTACTCGTGAAGGCGGTCGCGATCGCATCGCCGTTCTGAGCCTTCACCTTGTAGTAGTACGTCGAGTTGTTCGAAAGGGCGGTGTCCGTGTACGTGACGGCCAGGCTCGAGGTGTACACCGAAGAGAAACTCGCTCCGTTGGTCGAGCGCTGGAGGTCGTAGATCGTCGCGGCGGAGTTTCCGTTGGCGCTCCAAGACACGGTGGCGCTGCTCGCGTTGACGTTCGACGAGCCCAGTCCCGTGGGAACGTTCGCCAGCGTATAACGCGAGTCGGTGCCGGAGTCGGCGGTCCCGTAGGCGTTGAAGGCTCGAGCGAAGAACGGACCGGTCGAGGCGTTGGCGGAGAGCCCCGTCTGAACCCACGAATTCGTGTTCGCCGCTAGGTCCCCGGAGACGTTCTGCCCGCCGTTCATCACCCGGAATCCGGACTCATTGGACGAGTTGTCGGTCCACGTCCACTGGATCCGGTTCGAATCGAGCGCCGAGCCCACGAAAGAGGTCGGGGCGATCGGCGGGCCCGCGGTCTGCAGCGTCACGGCTCCCGTGAACGCGGTGGCGATCGACTCGCCGTTTTGCGCGCGGACCTGATACCAGTAAGTCGTGGAGGCGCTGAGTCCGGTGTCCGTGAAGTTCAGCGCCGAGCTGGAGTTATAGATCGTCGAATACGACGCACCGTTCGTCGAGCGCTGCAGCGTCCAGATCGTGGTCCCAGGGTTGCCGTTGGCGCTCCAGGAGAGCGTGGCCGAGCTGGAGCCGACGCTGCTCGAAGCCAGTCCGGTGGGGACGTTCGCCAGCGTGTAGCCGGAGTCGGTTCCGGACGTCGCCGTGCCGCTCGAGTTGAAGGCCTGCACCGAATAGGGTCCGTAGAGCGTGTTGACCGACAAGCCGCTCTGCGTCCAGTTCGTCGCGTTGGCGGCCAGGTCGCCGGAAAAATTGTTCGTCCCGGAAAGCACCCGAAAGCCGGATTCATTCGAGGAGTTGTCCGTCCACGTCCAGCGGATGGAGTTGGTGCCGAGCGCGACGTGGTTAAACGAGGTGGGAGTGGAAGGGACCTGGGCGTGCGCCGGCAAGGCCGCAAAAGCGGCGAGTGCGAAAAGGGTTACCAGCGCGATTCGAGCGCGTGACGCGTGCATTCGGCGCGATGCAACGTCGACGGATTGTCTTCGGTAGCCCGGCTCGCTCTTACGAGCGCCGCGGCTTTGCGCCCCCGGGTCGCCCCGGGTTTGCCCTTATCGGTCTCGCGCCGGCGTGTCGGTGGGAAACGGCAAAATTACCGGCCTGCCAGCCAAGGATGTCGTGGCCCTAGGATGTCCCCGGACCCCTGGAAAGTCAAGGGGATGTCATGTTCCAGCCGGCGCGAGTACGGACTGCTTTATGCGGCTCCGGGCCCAGGGAGGCCGCGGCGACTCGAACCTTCGGCCCAGGAAAACCTCTCCCACGCGCGCCAAACTGAGGCATGAGTCTTTATGCCTGGGTCGGAGCGGTGCTGTGGTCGGCGACGCCCGGATACGCGTACGATAACGGCGGGCGGACCGGCGAGCTCCTTTCACGCGTCGAATTCCAGACGAGCGCTCGGCCCACCGTCAACCGCATCGCGCTCGATTGGGACGCGCCTCGCCGGGCCGCCTTTCTGGAAAGACTCGAGCGGATCCTCGCGGAGATCCCGCTCGACCTCGCCGCGCTTCCCCCGGTCCGCCGGATCATCGTGTCCGATTCGCGGTACGTCTGCTCATCGGAGCTGCAGTTAGAGCTGCTGAACAAGCTGGATTGGAAAGACGAGGACTTCTCCCTGGCGTACGGCCTGCTTTGCGGCGACAACGCGTCCTGGAACGGCGAGACGGGAGAGATCGAACTCGCGGGGGCGTTCATCCTTGAGCTGGAAGGGAGGAGCGGTCCCTCCTCGGGACGCGACGGCGTCTCGGCGACCGTGCTGCACGAGCTCTTCCATGGGTGGCAGGACAACCATCGGGAGCTTTTGCGGTCGTTCTATCGCCTGCGGTATGACCGCATCGGCGCGATCTGGGACGGAATTCTCTCCGCGCACTTCCACGATCACGCGCGCGTCGTTCGTCGCACGCTGGAAGCGGCCAAGGCGGGCAGGTTGTCGTACGAGGATCTCGATGCGGTTTGGGAAAAGAACTTCCAGGGGCAGCGGAAGATCGAACAGGCCCTGTACCGCGCGTACCGGTATCCCTCCCGCTACGAGGCGGACGGCAGGCTCGAGACTCACCCCATGGAAAACGCCGATGAGTATTCGGCGGCTCTCGTTGAGCTTCTCTGGCTCGATCCGAACGCGGCGGTTCAGTACTCGCCAGAGGAGACTCGCTGGATTCGCCATTACGTCTTTCAGGAGGGCCTCCGCCCCGCCCTGGCACCGAGGATCGCAGCGGAGACGTCGCGCAAGACCATCGCCGATGCCGAGGCCCTGGCGCAAGAGCTTCGCTGATCACACTACGGGCCGAAGGAATCTCACTCCATGCCCCCCGAATTGCAATGAAGGGTGTTGAGCAGCGGGCCGAGGCAGCGATTCACCCCCCGATTGTGCTGCCGCCCGTTGAGCGCCTGAATCGGGCAGTAGACGAAGGGCTTGAAGCGGGTCTCGTAGCGCTGCCGGTTGTGCGGCGTGACATAGCCGGCGCAGACGGCGCCGGCGGCGACCTGCTGCTGGATCTTTAGGGAGAGCTCCTTCTGGAAATAAAAGTTGTCGAGCATCACTATCCGGTCGGGCCGGCGCAGGCGGCCCAAGGTGCGCGACAGCCCTTCGTAGCTGACGCTGTGGGCGGCCAAATACAGGCGGCCGAAACGAACCTTCTCTTGCGCCTCGAGCGTCTCGTCGGAGACCCCCACGTCGGCTGAGCCCGTCACGAGCAAGCCGGCGCCGACCGATCTCGCAGCCTCGGCGAGTCCGTAGAAGCGCACCGCGTCTTGCGCGGAAGCCGCCCGGAGTTCCGGCGGAACCCTTTCTTCCCAGCGATCGAACCAACCCCGCAGGTAGACGAGGATCGGCGTCTCGTCGCCGCCGCTTTGGGCGAGCGGCAAGTAACACCCGACCCCTTCGACGGGCCGGCAGGCCAGCGGGGCGGCCTGCGCGACCGAGGCGAGCAGGACGATGAGAGACACCATGACGTATCCTCCCTAGGTCCCGGAGAGCGCATCCATCTTCAGCTCCAGAATCTGATCGGGGTCAAGCAGCAGTCTCGTCTTGTATCGCTGCAGCCGCCGGCGCCTCTTATCCGCCTTGTCGCCCAGCGCGGCCGGGAGGGAGCGCAAGGCGGATCGGTAGGTCGAGCCTAGGGAAGAAACCAGCGGCTCGGGTGAAGCCTGAAGGTGCGCCAGGAATCGCTCCCGTGCCGGATCGGGCCGTCCGGCCGCGAGCTCCCGGTCCGACCAGTTCAGCGTCGTCATCGTCAGGACGAACGGTAGGTTTCGGCGCTTTTCGGCGGGGGCGGAAATGAAGGGCAGGAGCTTCACGAGCTCCGGCGGCCTTTCCGTTAGGGAGATGATTCGTTCCGCCGCGGCCGGTTCGAGTTCGACCGCCGCGAAGAGGGGCCTGATCTCGGCGAAGAACCGTTTGGAGGAATCGGCGCCGTCGTGGACGGCCAGGAGGTCCATGAGGGCGTTGCCGCAGTCTTCCGCGAGACGCAGCCCCAGCATCCTCGCGTTGAGGTCGTAATCCTCGAGCATCATCACGCCGAAGGAGACTCCCTTCCGGTACTCCGTCGCGGCCGCGCCGAAGTCGCCGCGTTTGCTGAAGCGGTCCCCGGTCGTCTTGAACGCCCGCGCGGCTCTCGCCAGGCGCGCGAACCGGCTCGCGTGCGCGAGCAGCTCCTCGATTCCCTGTGGGCGCACGAGCACGCCGGTGATTCGATTCTCCCGCCTCCGGAGGCCCTGCTCCAAGTCGGCGAGTGCCGGATTCCGGTCGTTTAAGCTGTCCCGCAGTCCTTCTTCGGAGGGCGCGGCGTCGGCGAGCAAGTCCGCCGCCCGCAGGAAATCCACGCCGGCGTTTCCCGGGACGTCGCGAGCGATCAACGTCGTCGACGGCGAGAACCAAATCGCCGCCCCGACGGCGATTACGCCCAGCAGCGCCGCGGCGAAACCGCCCAGCGCGGCGATCCATGGATTCAATTTTGGAGCCATGCTCAGAGTGTGCCGTCGAATCGGAGAATGCGCCCGCGCAGGCCTTTCGTAGGAAAAAGCACTGAGGCTGGAGCGCTTTTTTCAAGGCGGCCCGGCCCTCCTAAATCGGTCCTTAGAAAAAGAAAAGGCCCGCCGCGGACGTCGCGGCGGGGCCCCTTTTCCAGCCGGAGCGGCTTATTCGGCGCCGGTCTTCTTGCCTTTGCGAACGGCGTCGGCGCGCTCTTCGATGAGGCGCTTGATCTCGGGGTAGGCGGTGCCGGTCAGGATCTCGATGCCCTGCCGGACGTCGGTGACGCCCCAGACGTGGAACTTGCCGGCCTTGATCGCGTCGACGACGTCCTGGCGCAGGTTCAAGTCCGGGATGTTGGTCGCCGGGATGATCACGCCGTGCGTGCCGTCGAGCTCCTTGCCCGCGGCCTTGAGCTTGGCGGTGAGGACGTCGAAGAAGCCTTCGATCTTCTGGTTCACGCCGCCGATCGCCTGGACGTTGCCGAACTGGTCGGACGAGCCCGTGATCGCGATCGTCTGCTTGATCGGCACGCGCGAGAGCGCCGACAGCGACGCGTAGATGTTGGTCGACGTGGAGGAGTCGCCGTCGATGCCGCCGTAGAGCTGCTCCTTCGAGACGCGGATGTCGAAAGGCAGCGGCTTGTCCTGGCCGAACTCGTAGGCGGTGAAGCTCTTGAGCGTCTCGAGGCCCTTCACGTACGAGGAACCGGCCCAGCCCGCGTTGCGGTCGAGGCCCGTCACGCCGTTCTTGCCCGCCTCGACCACGACGGTCGCCCGGGTGGGGACGCCGAACTCGCCGCCGTAGACGGTGAGCGCGTTGATCTGGCCGATCGCCGTGCCTTCGGTCTGCACGTGGAAGACGTCCTTCCAGTAGCTCTCCTGCATCCGGCGGCGCATGCGGCCCTCGAAGTCCCAGCGCTTCTTGATCGCGGTCGAGACGTCCTGGCCCGTGACTGTGGTGCGGCCGGCCTCGCGCGCCCAATACGACGCTTCGGCGAGGAGGTCGAGGACCGGCTTGAACTTCGTCGACAGCTTCTCGTTGGAGCCCGCGAGGCGCGAGCCGTACTGAAGGACCTCGACGATCGCGTCGTGCGTGAGGTTCAGGATGCTGCTCGTCGTGTCGGCGGACTGCTTGCGGATGAACTGGACGTAGCCCGCGAGGCTTTCGACGGCGATGTCCATCGCCGACTCGAACTGGGACTCCGCCTTGAAGTGCGCCGCGAAGTCCGGATCGTTCTCGGCGAGCATCGCCTTGAGGGCCGGCGAGCCGATGAGGACGACCTTCACCTTCGCCTTCACCGGGTAGCGCTTCTCGCTGCGGCCGAGGAGCACGCCGGAGACGCCGCCCTCGGCGATCTCGGCCTGCCCGGTGCGCACCGCGCGCATGAGCGCCTGCCAGGCGCCTGGCTCGCGCAGCACGTCCATGAGGTCCAAGACGAGGAAGCCGCCGTTGGCGCGGATGAACGAGCCGGCCTTGAGCTCCGGGCCGCCCGCCGAGTCCGCCTTCATCATCCCGGCGCCCGGCACCATCATCACGCGCTCGGAGTCGACGAGCGAGCCCATGAGGTTCTCGAAGGTCGGCGAGTGCTCGAAGATCACCGGAGCGCCCGTGCCGGCCTCGTTGGTGGAGAGCACCTTCACGCGGAACGCCTCGGACGGGCCGCTCTTGCGCGCCGCGAGCATGCGGGCGAGCGGGTTTCCGCCCTGCGGCTCTTCCTGCGGGAGGAACTCTTCGTAGGAGGAAGCGATTTTCGCGAGCAGCTGGTCGATCCAGCCGAGCGTCTCCTGCTCGGACTCGGTCGGCGCGGGGTCGTTGGCGTGGATCGCCTGGTGCTCGGCCTCGAGCTGCTGCGAGAGCTGCGCGAGACCGCGGCTGTAATCCATCGCGAACTGCTTGATCTCGCCCTGGAGGCGCTTCCACTCCTCGGGGGAGAGCCGGCCGCTCTGGAGCATCTCCATCAGCGCTTCCTTCGTGATCGGCTGGCCGTCGAGGTTGAGCTGCGGCACGGGCATCGGGCCCATCTGCGTCTGCGCCATGCGGATCACGGCGAAGAACGGCCCGATCTGCCGCGAGCCGTTGGTCTGCTTGTACTCGGCCAGGAGCTGCTTCGCCCGCTGATCGAGCGCGGCGTGCGCAGCGTCTTCGTGCTTGGCGGGAACGACCGCGAGCGTGCGAAGCTCCCCGCCGATCGCCGACACGACCTCGGAGGCGGCCGCGGCGTCGATCTTCGCCATCTCGGCGCGAGAGGCCAAGAATTCCTGCTGGGTCTGCTCGGCGAGGTGCACGTACTGGGTGAGGATCTGGCGTCCGACGGCCTGGAGCTCCGCGCGCGCCTTGTCCCACTCGGCCTGCGTGAAGCGGCCGGCGTCGATGAGCTCCTTCTCGGAGCCGATCGGGACCATCTTGCCCTCGAACGTCGGGGCGATCATGAGCGCGACCCGGCCTTCCTCGCCGCGCTGCGGTTCGGCGGCCACGCCGAACTTTCCGTCGGCGAGCCGGAGCTCGGCGACCGCGGCCTTAAACTGCGCCTCGCGCTCGGAGTTTTGCGCCATGAACTCGTCGTGGATCTGCTTCTTCTCGGCCGCCGCGCGGCCTCCGTTGAGCGTCGCGGGCAGCGCCTGCTGGAGCGCCTTGAGCACCGCGGCGACGCCCTTCTCGAGCGCCGGGCCGAAGCCGGAGGGGACCTCGAGGACGAGCGGCCTCTCCTTGTTCTCGAAGTTGGTGACGGAGACCAGGTCCTTCGGCGTCGGCATGCCGGGCGCGACGTCCTGGAGGACGCGCTTGACCGCGGTCTGTCGGCCGGAGCCGTCCGGGCCGGTTACGATCACGTTGTGGCCGTTGCCTTCCATGCGCAGGCCGAAGCGAAGGGCCTCGAGCGCGAGGTCCTGGCCGACGATCTGCTTGTCGATGGCGGGGAGCTGCTTCGCCTGCTCGAGCATTGCGGCGTCGGGCACCCAGCGCAGGCGCTCTATCTTCACCTTGTAGTTGTCGGCAGAGGCGGGCTGGGGCTTCGGCGCTTGCGACTTCGCGCGCTCGTCGGCGATACGGCGGATCGGCGCGGGGACGAGGCCGCTCTTGGCGACGCGCTCCCAGAACCACGCGCGGGGCGCCGGATCCTTCATCGGGACCGCGGGGAGGACGCCGTTTTCGAAGAGCTGGTGGAGCGCGAACTGGCGCGCGAGGCCCGGCGGGGCCGCCGCGACGCCGGCGAGGCGGAGGAGGCTCTCTCTCACGCCGCCCTCGGGGAGGGCCGCGGCCGCCTGGCGGAGCTTCGCGGCGTCGACGGGGCCGTCGGCGGTCTCGGGGAGAGCGATGCCCTGGGCCTGGAGCTTGTTGACGAGGTCGACGATCGGGTGGCGCTCGACGCCGGCGAGAGGCGACGCGACCGCCGCCGAGGGGAGCGTCAGCGGCGCGGCGACGGTCATCGGGGCCGCGGATTTCGTGAGCACGGGCGCCGGCAGGGGAAAGGGAGTCGAGAGGCCGCCGAGGGCGGGCGATGCCGCGGACACGGGGAGCGCGAATACCTGTCCGCCCGCGGGGAGCGCGCGGGCGACGGTCTGCGTCCACCCGGTGCCGGGCCCGCCGAGGATGAGGCCGGCCGCCAAGACGATTCGAAGCGCTCTGAACATAGTGTCTCCTTCCTTTATAGAGCTCGGATTCTAGGGAAACGCTCTCGAAATGTACTGGGACCTTGGACCCTAAAGGTCCCGGTAGGGGGCCTAGCGGCCTTTGGTTCATTTGGTCTAGAATCTCGCCGTGGCGAAATACGAGTACATTCTCGGCGATTCCTCCTACGAGGTGAAGCGGCTGGCGTTCCAGGCCGGCGTCTGGCGCGACATGACCGAGGGTCTTTTCGATCGGCTGAAGGTCGGGCCCGGCTGGAAGTGCCTGGAGGTCGGTCCCGGGACCGGCACCACGATGCTGCCGCTCGCGCGGCGCGTGCGCGGAAAAGGCGGCCGTCTCGACGCGGTCGAGCGCTCGCCGCGCTACGCCGAGTACCTCCGCCGCAAGACGCGGGGCAAGCCGTACGCGCACGTGCGCATCCTGGAGGGCGAGCTGCTCGACGTTTCGCTCGAGCGTAACGCCTACGACTTCATCTTCGCGCGCTGGGTGTTCCTCTTCCTGCCGAAGGTCGAGGAGCATCTCCGGCACCTCGCGCGCGCGCTCAAGCCCGGCGGGCTCCTCGCGATCGAGGACTATCACCGCGACCCGATGGCGATCTACCCGCGGCTGCCGACGTGGCCGCTCCTCGTGACCGCCGACCGCGCGTGGTTCGCCTCGCAGGGCGGCGATCTCAACATCGCGGGCCGGCTGCCGAAGCTCTTCCGCCGCGTGGGGCTCAAGACGATCGAAATCACGCCGCACACGAAGGTCGGGAGCCCCAAGACCGACGTCTGGAGATGGGCCGAGGCCTACTTCATCGGCTACCTCGACCAGATCGCGAAGTTCAAGCCGTTCACGCCGAAGACCGCCGCGCGATTTAAGCGCGAGTGGCTCGCGGCGAAGCGCGACCCCGACGCGCTGTTCATCTCTCCGATGATCCTCGACGTCGTCGGCCGCAAGTAAACCCTACTCTACCGCTACGTCCCCGCTATCGGCCGGAGGTACCCTGAATGGACGGCCGATTCTAGCTTGGGAAACACGGCCGCGTCAGCGGCTGCGCGTGACTCCGACTCGCCGGCAGGCGGGCCGGATCGCGCATTTGCTGCACCAGGGCGAGACGGGCTGGCAAAGGTTCTGGCCGTAGGGCACAAGCAGGTCGTTGTACTCCAGCCAGTACTTCTTCGGCAGCTTCGCGCGAAGCGCGTCCTCGGTCTCGTCGGGCGTCTTAGTCTTCACGTAGCCGAGGCGGTTCGAGATGCGGTGCACGTGGATGTCCACGCAGATGCCGGGCTTGCCGAAGCCGAGCGTGACCGTCAGGTTCGCCGTCTTGCGTCCGACGCCGGGCAGTTCGAGCAGCTCCTCGAGCGTGTCGGGCACCTTCCCGCCGTGACGCTCGAGGAGGAGCCCGCAGACGTTCTTGAGGGTGCGAGCCTTCACGCGGTAGAAGCAGACCGGATAGATCAGCTTCTCCAGTCGCAGCGTATCGAGCGCGGCGATCGCTTTCGGCGTCTTGGCGGCGGCGAAGAGCTTCTTCGACGCGGCGTCGGTGACGGCGTCCTTCGTCCGCAGGCTCAGGAGGGTCGAAATGAGGACCAAGAAGGGGTCTTCGCTCTCCGCGACCACGCCGACGACGGGCGGGGCCCATTGCTTGATCTCACGGCGGAGGGTCTTGATGACCGAATGAATCTGCTCGTCCTTCATGGCGTGTTTTGATATAATAGCACGGTCGTTGCGTCTTCGCGGGCGTGGTTCAATGGTAGAATGGGTCCTTGCCAAGGATCAGACGAGGGTTCGATTCCCTTCGCCCGCTCCACTTTCTAATGCTTAGCGTCACCCGCAGCATCCTGGTCAGCGCGCCGCGCGAAAGAGTCTCGGAGTACCTCCGGGATCTCTCCCGCCTTTCGGACTACGAGCAGAAGGTCGACCAGTGCTCGGTGACGTATCCCGACGCCCAGACCGGCATCGCTGAGATCTCGGGCAAGTACTTCGGCCTGCCGTGGCGGGGCGTCTTCAAGATGGAGTACACGCAGGACGGCGGCTATCGCAGCGAGATGGTGCGCGGCCCGTTCAAGCGCGTCACCGGCGGCTTCCACCTGCGGACCGTCTCCGGCGGCACGCTGCTCACGCACGACGAGCACTACGTCTTGTCGGTTCCCTTCAGCTTCCTCAAGCCGGTGCTTCGCCGCTGGCTTTCCCGCACGATGGACCTCGAGCTCGGCGTCATCAAGGAAGGCGCGGAGCGGCTGCACCGCCTCCGCCTGCTCGAGAACATCGACCGCGACGTCCGAATCCCCGCTTAAGCGGCGACCGGCACCACGACCGTCTTCCCGTCTTTGCGCACGAGCTTGCCCGCGCGCTGCCGCGGATCGTGCTGGAACAAGAGCGTCCAGTTCTCCGCGAGCGCCCGGTCGAGCAATCCGCGCTTGGCTTCGAGCGTGTGCACCGGGAACAGGTCGTAGGCCATGATCCACGGCAGCGGCACGTGCGCCATCGTCGGGATCAGGTCGCCGAAGTAGATCGCCCGCTCGCCTTCCGAGTCGATCATCACGCACTGGTGTCCGCGCGTGTGTCCGCCGGACCTGAGCACCTTGAGACCGGGCTCGAGCTCGAACTCGCCGCTCACGAGCTCCAGGACCTTCGCGTCGTCGAGCGGCGCGTAATTCTCCGGCAGATACGAGGCTTGGTTGCGCTCGTGGGGCGACTGCGCGTCCTCCCACTCCTCTTTCTGGATCACGTAGCGCGCGTTCTTGAATTGCGGGACGGGCTTGCCGTCCGGGCCGTACTCGGTATCGCCGCCGGCGTGGTCGAAGTGGAGATGGGTGTTGATGACGGTGTGGATGTCGTCGGGGCCGAGGCCGAGTTCCTTGAGCGAGTCGCGCAGCGTTTTCGTTCGCTCGACGGCGTAGATGCTCGTGAACTTCTTGTTCCCGTCGTACTTCGACGAGAGCCCGGCGTCGACGAGGACGTTCTTGCTCTTCGGGGTCTTGATGAGGAGGCAGCCCAGCTCGAGCGCCACGCGGTTGCTCTCGTCCGGCGCGTCGCAGCGCTCCCAGAGCCGCCGCGGCACGACGCCGTACATGGCGCCGCCGTCCAGGCGAAAGCGTCCGTCGGAGAGCAGGTGGACCTCGAAGCGGCCGATCTTCATCGCGTCATTATACGAACCGCGGCGGCTTCGCGCCCAGGCCCTCGGATTGCCGCACGTCGCCGCTCGAGACGAGCCAGACGGTGTTCTTGGCGTCCGCGCCGCCGCCGCCGCGCTCGAAGGTCATGCGCGTCTCGCCGCGCTCGTTCGCCAGCTCGGTGACTTGCCTCGTGGAAAGAGCGCCGCCGTCGGCGGAGAACCAGAGGGGAAGGTCCGGCTCCGCGTTCCTGCTCGCGCGGAACCACCAGGCGAGCTTCGACGCCCGAGCCACCGTCTCGCGCCCCGGGATCGGGAGGATCGATCTCGGATCGATCGCGCCTTCGTGAGGGTGCTGCCGGTGGCGGTATCGGTTGTGGGAGCGCCAGACCGGCTCCAGTCCGCGCCCGTGCACGAGCTTCGCGGCCTCTCGGAACAGCCCGGCGTACTCCGCGCCCGCCTCTTTCAGGAGCCGCAGGCCCGGATCGCACATCGTCTTGAGCAGCGCGTCGAACTTCTCATCGCGCACGATCGAGGCCTGCGAGACCGCGAGCGTAAGTTCATCGGAGTCGAGCCAGCCGAGCATCGAGCACGGCCACGTCCAGATCGCGACGTCGCAGCACTTCACGCCGAGGTAGCGTATGTCGAGCTTGCTTGGGAAGGTGCCCGCCGGAGACGCCCGCAGCTCGCCCCGGACGCCGCCGGTCGTGAACTGTTTCAAGGGTAAGCCGGGTTCGCCGCTCGCCGGGGAGCGGAAGCGGTCCCCGTCGAAGGAGAGCTCGAAGCGGTCGCCCACGGCCTCCTTGAGCAGCGTAACGGCTTGTCCGATGAGCACGCTCCCGAAGATGTTCCAGACCGGCCACGTCGCCCGGATCCGGCTGCCAGGCTTGCCCGAGGAGACGCGCACGTCGGCGAGGCCGCGAATCTCGGCGCGGCGTCCGCCGGACTCGAGTGCAATCCACGACGGTCCGGCGCGCAGCGCCGCGAGGATGCCGGTCGCCGCCTGGACGGCGGCCGCGTCCTCCCGGCGGTCGAACAGCGCGCCGAACGGGTCGGCGACGTGCTCGGGCGCGAAAGGCCTCCCGTCGTGCTCGAGCGCCACGTCGGCCAGCCCGACGGACACGTTCACGCGCTTGGCTCCGGCGGCGGCCGCGGCGCGCGCCCAAGGGAGCAGAAACTTCGCGGGGTTGTCGAGCTGGAACGTCTGGAGCTTCTCCAGCGCCTTCTCGCGCGCGATGCGGAACTGGCCGGAGCCGACGAACACGGCGCCGGCGGGCGCCGCCGCGGGCGCCGGTTCCTCCTGGATGAGCGCCAGGGGCGCGGTGGGCGCGGCGAGGCCGTGCTCGGCGACGCGGATGATCTCCGATAGCGTCTCCCAGTTGGCCGAGATCCCGTGCCCGCCGAGCTTGAGGATTCCGCCGCACGGCTTGTCCGGAGAGCGATTCAGGAAAAAAGAGACCGCGTACTCGCCTTGGCGCATGAGTACGACGCCGGCCTTTTCCGCGGGCGCGACGCCGTAATTCCCGCCCCGGCCGGTGGACGAGTAGCCCCAAGCGAGCCCCTCCTTCGTCGGCTCGACCGGAGTCGAATCGTGCACTGGCAGATCGATGAACGCGAACCCGAGGAACGTGGGAGCGAAGCCGGTCCAGACGAGGCGCCCGCCGGCGTGCATGTACGCGTCCAACTCGGCCTCGCGGCCGATGTAATGGCCGTGCACGTTGAAGAGGATCGTGCCCTCATAGCCGCCGGTCGCCTGCTCGCGGAGCCACGCGTCCAGCCCTTCGGAGTCGACGGTGCGGTATCCCGCGCGCGTGGCCAGCGTCTCGGCGATCGCGGCGGGCTCTTCGAGCCAGCCGCGATCGACCGCAGGGTCGTAGAAGACGACGAGCGTCGACTCGCCGGCGCCGTCTTTGAACGGCGCGGCGGGGATCACGGGATCAGCGGATCAGTTGCCGTGGCACTTCTTGAACTTCTTGCCGCTGCCGCAGTGGCAGGGGTCGTTGCGGCCGATGTCGGGCCCGGTCTTCACGAACGTCTCGGGCTTGGCGGGCGCCTCGCCGAGCTTGCCGGCCTCGAGGTCTTTCTGGTGCTTCGTGAGCCATTCCTGCACGGCCTTGGCGTCCTTCATGTCGACGCCGTCGGCCTGCATCCGGCCCGCCACCGCCTTGATCTGCTGCAGGAACGCGGGGTTCTTCCAGTGGCGGAAGAACTGCCCGAGCATGCCCTTCTTCTCGAGCTCCTTGAGATCCGGCATGCCTTCGGCGCCGGCCGCGCCTTCCTTCTCCGCCGTCTTCGCGGCGGCGGCCATCGCGGCCTGCGCGGCGATCTCGGCGGTCTTGCCGGTGATCTTCTCCTTCAGCTTCTCAAAGACGTTCCATCCCATCGTGGGCCTCCGTCCCGAACTCGTCGGGGTGCAGGATCGCGGCCAGGATCTCGAGAGACTCGACGAGCCTCGGTCCCGGCCGGTTGAAAAATTGATTGCCGTCGACGGCGTACGTCTGGGCGCGAAGCCGCTTCCACTCGGGCTTGGCGAGCATGGCGCGCGCTTCCTTCTTGGTGCGCTCCAGATCGAACCCGCAGGGCATCATGACCACGACGTCGGGGTCCGCCTTCCGGAGCTCCTCGAAGGTCATCCAAGGGGAGTGCTTGCCGGCCTGTCCGAACAGGTTCTCGCCGCCCGCGAGCTCGACGAGCTCGGGCATCCAGTTTCCGGCCGCCATCAAGGGATCGAGCCACTCGACGCACGCGACGCGGGTCTTCCGGAGGCCCTTCGCCTTCGCGGAAATCGCGTCGATGCGCTTCTGGAGCTTTCCGATGAGCGCTTCGCCTTCGGCGGAGATGCCGAGGGAGTCGGCCACCTTGCGGATATCGCGATAGACGTCGGCCAGGCAGTTCGGCTCGAGCGCGACGACCTTGGCCGTGACGCCGAACTCGCGGCCCATCGCCGCCTCGACGTCTTTCAGGCTCACCGCGCAGACCTCGCATTGCGTCTGCGTCAAGATGACGTCGGGCGCGAGCTCCTTGAGGCGGCCGCCGTCCACCTTGTAGATCGACACCGCGTCGCGCAGGCGGGACTTCACTTGCGCGTCGATCTCCCTGGAGGAGGCGGACGCGTCGACCATCGCCTCGGTGAGGACGGGAAGCCTCAGCACCTCGGCCGGATGGTCGCACTCGTGCGAGCGGCCGACCAGGCTTTTGCCCTGGCCGAGCGCGTAGACGATCTCGGTGCTCGAGGCGATGAGGGAGACGACCCTCATGAGCTTAGGCGGCGACTTTCTCGTGCGCGTGCTTCTTCGACTTGGGGTCGGCGGCGGCCTCGTCGTCGAGCCACTTGAACTGCCAGGAGACGTTCAGGCCGCGCTTCTTCATCTCCTCGAAGAACGGCTCCGAGGGGATGCCCAGTTCGACAGGGAACGCGCCCGGCTTGTCGATGACCTTCGTGGCGAGCATCTGCGCGGCGATGGACGCCGGCCAGCCCGTCGTGCGCATCATCGCGGTCATCTTGGTCTTGTCGTCGTAGTAGTCGAGCATGTCGTAGACGATCTCGGCGCGGCGGCCGTCCTTCTTGCCGCGCACCGTCGAGTGGATGATGACGAGGTCTTTGTCGCCGGGGCGCTCGAAGTGGGCGCGGAAGAGCTTGGCGCTCATCTCGCGGGGGGCGAGCTTCTGGCCTCCGACGTCCATCTTCTCTTCGCTGAAGAACCCCATCGCGTTCAGCGAGTTGATCACGCCGATGTGGCCGGGGTAGCGGATGAGCTTGCAGTCCATGTTCCGGACCTTGCCCTCGTAGGTGTAGGCGAGGGTGGAAAGGCCGCCCGCGGCGTGCGCGGCCTCGCAAAGGCCCAACGGCTTCGGGAGGTCGATCTCTTCGGTCTCGGAAAGCCCGCCCACCGTGACGCGCTTGCCGTTGCGGATGGCGGTGGCGTCGGCGACGTACTCGTTGATGAGGCCGTGCTCGGAGAAGGTGAGGAGGTAATTCATCGGCGGCTTCGGCTTCTGCGGCAGGCCGCCGTCGCGCAGGAGCACCTCGTCGACTTCGTCGAGCTGGGAGATGCCGTGGGCCGCGATCGTGCTGGTCGTGCCCGGGCCGAGGCCCACGTCGGGAAGGATCGTGACGCCGGCCTTCGCCGCGGCGGGGCCGAGCTTTAGCTCCTGGAGGACCACGTCGGTGTTGCCGCCGAGGTCCACGAAGTGGCACTTCGCCTCGATCGCTGCCTTCGCGAGCTCGAGGTTGAGGAAGTAAGGCACGCAGCTGACCATCACGTTCTTGCCCTCGGCGAGCTTGATGACGCCCTTGATGTCGGTCGCCTGCAGCACGACCGTCTCGACCTTCTTGGACTTCAGCCAGTTCTTGGCGAAGGCGAGGTTTTCGGCGGAGGAGTCGGCCAGAACGACGGACTCGACGGCCGGGTTGCGGACCAGATCGAACGCGCAGGCGCGGCCTTGCATGCCGCTGCCCAAGATCAAGAATTTCATGGGGGTTACCTCGATGCTGCCGACGAGAATTGTAGCCTTTTTAGAGACGCCTAGGAGTGGTAGAGGAGCAGGATCGCGCCGCCCCTCAGTTCGTCGATGATGTGGTCGCGGTCGTCGTAGTCGACCGCCGGGCAGCCCCAGGAGCGGCCGATCATCCCGCGCTCTTGGATGTACTCGTCGGAAACGTAGGCCGCGCCGTGGATCACGATCGCGCGGGACTCGGACTCGTTGTTGGAGCCCTCCATCCCGCGGAGCTTGAGAGAGCGGCCGTGCTTGCCTTCGTACTCGTCGTCGGTCAGATAGACCCCGAGCGCGCTCTGGTGGCTCCGGTGCACGTCGGAGAACTCGGTGGCGTAGAGGTCGCCGGAGCCCTCGCCGTGGGCGACCAGGAACTTCTCGACGCGCCCGTCGGACAGGCGGATGATCGCCAGGCGGCGCTGGTTCGAGGGCTGGTCGAAATTGACGATCGCGACGTAGCGGGCGTTCTGGACGTAGTGATCCCGGAGGAAGGCGAACGCCTTCCGGAGGGCGGCCGCCGGGATCTCGGGATGCTCGTAGGAGACCTGGCGGGACAGG
>JACRDR010000241.1 GCA_016212845.1 Elusimicrobiota bacterium | reverse complement strand
TCCCCGCGCCGCGACGAGGTAACGAAGCTGAGCGCCGAGATCCGCTCGTGCGGCGGCAGCGGCGGATTTTTACGCGAAGAAGACCCCAACCCGGCCTGGCGGGAGAACGCCTCCGCCGACGCCTACATCCTCTCCCTCGACAACGGGATGATCGAGTAACCGGCCTTGGGCCTTAGGGCCCAAGCCCGGCGTGCATCCCCCGCCCCAGGCGCCCTGACCGCCCTCCGGCTACGCTGATCTCAGCACCTTCGACCCGGCGGAAGGTCACGGAGAGCACATGACCCGACCGAGTCGACTGTCCATCCTCCTCGCCGCGCTCCTCGCCGCCATCTCATCGGGAAGCGCCTTCGCTCAAACGATCGGGGCCATGCGCGCTCCCATCGGCTGGGTCGCCGGCATGACGAAGTTCTACGAGACGTTTTCCGCCGAGACGCTGAATAAGACCTTCACCGACCCGGCAGGCCGGCCGCTCTTCGACCTCGCGGTGCCGCTCGAGCGAGCGCGGCTGTGGACGCTCTACTCAAAGGGCCTCCTCGTGCCGGAAGGAGTGCCGCTCGTGCGGCATCCGGCGGCGGGTACGCCGCGCGCCTCCGTCGACCGCAATCAAGCCGACTATCTCATCCGGGAGCAACTCCTCGCCTCAGCGGCCGCGATCCGGGAGGGCAAGCTCGACCACGACAACGAGGAGCGCGCGAAGGAGGACGTGCTCTTCGCCGACTACGTCGCAGCGGCACTGCCGTTCAATCACGATGTCGAAGTGGTCCGGCAGGCGCAGATGGTCGCGCTCTCGCGCGCCTACGGGAACTCGCGCCGGGCTATGGCGCGCATCCGGGCGGAGCTCATCCCCTCGGGAGACGTCCGCTAGAGCTCTAGACGCTGCGCTCGGGAGCGTCGTTCTACGTGCCTCGATCGACCCGCAGGACTGGAGCGATCGTTCAACGGGATTTAAGCGCCCGCTAACCGCGCCGCAAGAGCGTTCACGCATGCTGGGTGTGGAGGCTCCCATGCCCGACCATGACGACGCTCCCGGCTACGCCTACGAATCGGTCTTCTGCATCTTCCTTGCCGCGCTCGCATTCCTCGGACGCGAACAGGCGTGTTGGGCCTTTCCGCAGGTCCTCTACCTGCTGATCGCCCTGCTCAGCCTAAACCTCGCGGCGGGCTATGCCATGCGCCGGCGTCCCGGCGCCTGGGTCTCGGCCGCCGCGGCCATGGGGAACTGCGCGCTCATCACGGCGATCCTTCATTGTTCCGGCGGCCGAGCCTCTCCGCTTTGGGTGCTCTACCTTCTCCCGGTGTTCACGGCAGCGATTTTCCTGGGGACCGCGGAGCTCGTATGGATTTCCGCGGGCGCCGTCGGATTCAATATATCGTACTGCTTTCTTGAGAGCGGTAATCTCGACGCCGCCGTCGCGATGGACGCCGGGCTGCGCACGGCGGTGCTCGCGCTCGCCGGGGCGGTGACCCGGCTCATGGCGGACCGAGAGCGCCAAGCGCGCGGCCAGGTAGAGCGCCAGAGACTCGAGCTCGACGCCCTCCTCGCCAAGACCGAATCGCGCGCCGCCTCCGACGAGCCGTCACGACAACTGGCGGAGGTCGGGCTCTTGACCGCGGGCGTGCTGCACGATCTGCAAACTCCGCTGACCGTCATCCTCGGTTTTTCGGAGCTGGGCCTGCACGGAGCCGACCCCGAGGCGCGAAAAAGCTTCGAGCGCATCCGAAAGGCCGGCTTGGTCTGCCGGGACATCGTCTCGCAGGTCCTCGCGGCCGCGGGCCCTCGTCCTGCCGAGCCCCTTCCCTGCGATCTACGCGAAACGCTCTTGGAGACGATCCGAATGTGCGAGAGCGTATTCGATCACAAAGGCGTCTCGCTCCACGTCAGGGCTTCGGAGGAGCGGATACTCGTGGCGGGCGCGCCCACTCCGTTTCAGCGGTTGTTTCTGAATCTTCTCACGAACGCCGCGCAAGCCACGAAGCGAGGTGGATTGCTCGAGGTCTCGCTGGCTCTCTCCGCCAACGCCGTCAGGGTCTTCTTCGACGACGACGGCCCCGGCCTCGACGACGCGTTCCTGCAGCGGCTCGGCAAGCCGTTCTCCACCGGCAAGGCCGCGGAAGGCGGCACGGGGATCGGCCTTTACGTGTGCCGCGGGATCGCCCGCGCGCACGGCGGAGAGCTCACGGCGGAGAACCGCCCGCAAGGAGGAGCGCGGTTCACGGTCCGGCTGCCGCTGGCGAATAGAGCCCGAGTTAAGCGCGGCGTCGACGCGGCTCAAGTCCGCGCGTCTACCCTTAGGCCATGAACTCGCGAGCGGCGGCGGGACTGGCGGCGGCGGCGCTCCTCGGCGCGCTTCCGGCTCGCGCGGACGGGTTCAAGACGATTGCGAAGGAACTGGTGAAGGCGGCTCACGAAGCCGGCATCAAGCGCCTAGCGGTCGTCCCCTTCGAGCCGGCGGACGCGAGCAATCCCCAGGAGGGTTGGAGCATCTGCGAGAGGCTCACGACGCAGATCGTCCGGCAGAAGACGGTCAAGGCGATCGAGCGGAGCCTCCTCAAGCAAGTCATGAGCGAGGCACTGCTGGGACGCACCGGGCTGGTCGAGCCCTCTGCGCTCAGGAAAGTCGGCAGCATCCTATCGGTGGAGGCGATTGTCACCGGCAGCTTCATCAGCGCGGGGGACGAGACCATCATCGCGGCGCGACTTATCGACGCCCAGTCGGGGGAAATCCTCGCCGCCATCGAGCAAACCGCCAAACGCGACTGGCACGGCCCCCTCGAGCTCGCGGGCAAGTTCTCGGCGATGCCGCCCGACCCCTGGACCTTCGGCGGGCCAGATGGGGAGACGCCTCTCCTGCCTCCCCCGGCGCCCCTCTCGATCGGCGAGATCGTTTCGGCCGCCGGCCTGCGCGACTCGATCGCGCGCAAGGGCTGCGCCGAGGCCGCCGAGCGCGTCGACAACCTGGAAGCGTCAATCCTAGACCTCAAGACCCGGTATTGGGCCTCGCGTCTCCGCGACGGCCTCTCCCTGAAGACGCTCCGCCACAATCCTGGCTCGACCATCACCGATCCGGAGCTCAAGCGGCGCTTTTACCTCCGGATGCAAGAGTGGTACGCGGGCGCTTCGGTGCCGCCCCTCGACGCCGCGGAGGTCCGCCGCTTCACGGACGTCGATCAGCGCGCTTTCCAGCTCCATCAGGAGTGCGGACTGTGAATACCCTTCTCGTCTATGACGACGCGGGCGCGCGATGCGTACTCGAGCGCATTCTCACTCGCGCGGGCCACGCCGTCGACGCGCCCGTGCACTTATTTCGTCTGTTGGAATCCGCGGCCGAAGGGGTCGCGGAAGGATAACGACGCAAGGAGCGCGCACGATGACCCACAAAATATTGATCGCAGACGACGAGGATTCCATCCACAGCCTGCTTCGCCGGGCGCTTCCCGACGCCGAATACGCGATAACGAGCGCGGTCGACGGCGACGAAACCCTGCGGCAGGCGCGCGAGGGCTCCCCGGACCTCATCCTCCTCGACGTCCACATGCCCGGCAAGGACGGCATGCAGATTCTCGCCGAGCTCAGACGGGACACGCGCACCCGGATGGTCCCCGTCATCCTCGTCACGGGGGACGCTGCTCCCGGAGACCGCGTGCGCGGCCTCGACAGCGGCGCCGACGACTACGTCGGCAAGCCCTTCGACGTGCGCGAGCTGACGGCGAGGATATCGAGCGTCCTTCGCCGCAACCGGCGGGACATGGCCGCCAACCCTTTGACCAAGCTTCCGGGAAGTCCGACTATCGAGGAGGAGGTCAGCCGCCGGATCTCGGACCGAGAGCCATTCGCGTTCCTTTACGTGGATATCGACCACTTCAAGGCCTACAACGACGCCTATGGCTACGCGCGGGGGGACGGGATGCTCCAGGAGCTGTCGGAGTGCCTGGTCGGCTGCGCGGCCATTGCGGGAGCCCCCGGAGACTTCGTGGGACACGTGGGAGGCGACGACTTCGTCGTCGTCTGCGATCCCGCCCGCGCCGAGCAGCTCGCCCGCGCGGTCGCGAGCCGATTCGACCGGGCCGTTCCCCGATTCTACGGCGAGATCGCGCGTCGCTGGGGTTTCATCGAGACCCGAGACCGCCTCGGACGCTGGCGCCATTTCCCCTTGGCATCGCTGTCGATCGGCATCGTGAGTACCGCCACGCACGATCTTCAGCGGTACGCGCAGGTCGTGGAACGCGCCTCCGAGATGAAGGCTTGGGTGAAGGCGCGAGGCGCGTGCGGCAAGAGCCGCTACGCCTTCGACCGCCGGGTGGAATTAAGGTTCGCTTAAGCGAACGTTCAGTCCCGCGAATGCCGGATCGATAATTCTTGGAGCATGAATCCTATGAACAAAAGCGTCGAAGCCTCCGGTCGGGACAAGGCGAAAATTCTCGTCATCGATGACGAAGAGGGGCTCCGGGACATGGTCAAGTACGGCTTGACCACTCACGGCTACGACGTGGCCGCCGCGCACGACGGGAGAGACGGGGTCGAGAAGGCCCGCGCGACGCAATACGACCTCGCCCTCTGCGACATCATGATGCCCGGCATGAGCGGCCTCGAGACGCTTCAGCGGCTCAAGGAACTCTCCCCCCGCACCGAAGTCGTCATGGTGACGGGCTACGCGACCCTCGAGACGGCGGTCGAGGCCATGAAGCTGGGAGCCTACGACTATATCGCGAAGCCCTACGAGCTCGACCAGCTCTTGAATCTGCTTGAGAAGGCCCTGGAGCGGGGCCGGCTCAAGGCCAAGGTCGGGGAGCTGGAGCTGATCAGCCGGCTCAAGTCCGAGTTCCTCGCGAACATGAGCCACGAGCTGCGGACTCCGCTCAACGCCATCGTGGGCTACTCCTCCTTAATATTGGACAAGGTGTACGGGGAGGTCCCGACTCCGCAGGGCGAGGCGCTCAACCGGGTGCTCGTCAACTCGAAGAACCTCTTGAGCCTCATCAACAACATCCTCGACTTCTCCAAGCTCAACGCGGGAATGATGCCTCTCTACGTGGAGGAATTCGATCTGAGCGCCGTCGTTCGGGAAGTCGCGGAGACGATGCACTGCCTGGCGGCCAACAAGAAGGTCGAGCTGCGCTGGAAGGCCCCGGCTGCTATCCTGGTAAAGAGCGACAAGACCAAGCTCCGGCAGATACTCATCAACCTCGCCGGCAACGCGATCAAGTTCACCGAGTCTGGAGAAGTCGAGCTTTCTTTGGCGCCCTCCCCGGACGGCTCGGAGGCGGAGCTGAGGGTCCGCGATACGGGTCCGGGGATCGCGCCGCAGGACATCGGGGCCATTTTCGAGGAGTTCAAGCAGCTCGACGGAACGGCGACGCGAAAGCACGGCGGGACCGGACTCGGCCTCTCGATCACCAAAAAACTGGTGGAGTTGCTCGACGGAGACATCTCCGTGGAGAGCGCTCCGGGGACCGGGTCCGTCTTCCTCGTGCGGCTGCCGACCGAAGCCCCGCCCGAGCGCTACCCGCTCCCGGCGGCGCTCGCGCCGGCTCCGGCACCAAGCCCTTCCGCCGAGGTCCAAAAGATCCTGCTCGCCATCGACGACGACCCAGAGGTTCTGCGTTTGATCCGCGACAGCCTCACCGGCAGCGGCTACGCGCTGGTCACCGCGACGTCGGGCGAGGAGGGCATGGCGTTGGCGCGCCAGATCAAGCCGTTTGCCGTTACCTTGGACATCTTAATGCCGCGCCAGGACGGCTGGGCGGTGCTGCAACAGCTCAAAAACGACCCCGCGCTCCGCGACATCCCGGTGATCATCCTCTCGATCATGGAGAATAAGGCGCTCGCGTTCTCCCTCGGAACCACCGACTACATCGTCAAGCCGTTCGAGCGGCCGGTGCTTCTGGAGAAGCTGAGATCGATCGAGCGCGAGGACGCAAGGAAGTTCTTTGCCGCCGTGGAGGTCTCATGAGCCGGAAGATACTCGTGGTCGATGACGACACGGACAACCGCACGATCATCTGCTCCGCGTTGTCGTTCTCCGGCTACGCCGTGTGCCAGGCCCAGAACGGCGAGGAAGCGGTCGAGCGGGCGCTCTCGGAGGCCCCCGACCTCATTCTCATGGACCTTTCGATGCCGATCCTGAGCGGGTGGGAAGCCGCCGCCAGAATCAAGGCGACGACGCGGCTCCGCCACATCCCCATCTTCGCGTTCACCGCGAACGCCCTGGTCGGGGAGGACGTGAGGGCGCGGGAAGCCGGCTGCGACGACTTCATCACCAAGCCGTGCATCCCTTCCGACGTGGTCCGGAGGATCGCCGCAAGGTTGGAGGCCTGACATGCCCGTCGCCGAGCGACGTGCCGACGAGTGGCTCCTACGCATGCTGACGACGCGAGGACTGCTGGACGACAGGACGGCCCAAGCGATGCGCGAAAGCCCGGGCCGCCACGCTTCCACCGAGCTGCTCCGGTCGGGGCGCGTCACGCAGGAGCAGTTAACGCGGGCCGTTTTGGAACAGTACGGAGTCGAATTCGACGCGCCGGAGTTCGGGGCCCTGGAGAAGCTGGCCCTCGGCTTGGTTCCCGAGCGTCTGTGCCGGCAGCATCTCATGATCCCGCTTCGGATCCACGAGGACGCGATCGAGATGCTCATGACCAATCCCATCGACACCGGCGCCCTCGATACGGTGGCGGCCCTGACCGGACGCAGGCCTCGGCCGTTTTTCGGACTCCCGGAGAACGTCGAAGCGCTGATCGCCAAGGCCTACGACTCCGACGCGGTCATCTTCGATCTGCTCAACCGCTTCCCGGAGACCGCCGCGGTGGAATGCCTCGGTCCCGACGGGAACGGCGAGTCCTACGAGGCGTCCTCCGCCGCCATCGGCGCTCCAGTGATCCGTCTCGTGAATCTGATCGTCGGCCAGGCCATACACCTCAAGGCCTCGGACATTCACGTCGAGCATGACGAGAAGGCCACCACGATCCGCTGCCGGATCGACGGCGTGCTGCGTCAGTTGATGACGCTTCCGCGCTACATCGGAGAAGGCCCTCTCGTGTCGCGGATCAAGATCATGGCGGATCTCGATATCTCCAACCGCCGCCGGCCCCAGGACGGAAGGGCCAAATTGAGGGTCGGGATCGAGGAGGTCGGCCTGCGCGTCTCGACTATGCCGACGGCCTTCGGAGAGAAGGCAGTGCTTCGCATTTTGGACCGGCGCCAGGCGGAGGTGCCGCTCGAGGAGCTGGGGTTTCGGCCTGAGATCAAGGAGGCGCTCACCCGGCTCGGCGGCTCGAGCAAGGGTCTCCTGCTCGTGACGGGTCCCACCGGCTCCGGCAAGACGACCACGCTTTATTCGATGCTCAACAGACTCAAGTCCGAGGATCTGAACATCGTGACCATCGAAGACCCCATCGAGTACCGCGTGCCGGGGCTCAACCAGATCCAAGTCAATGAGAAGGCGGGGCTAAATTTCGCCGCCGTCCTGCGCTCCGTCCTGCGGCAGGACCCGGACGTCGTGCTCGTCGGGGAGATCCGGGACCTCGAGACGGCCGACGTCGCGCTGCAGACCGCCCAGACCGGACATCTCGTATTCTCGACCCTGCACACCAACGACGCGCTCGCCACGCTCAACCGCTTGCTCGACATGGGCGTCGACCGCTATAAGATCACCGCGGCCCTAATCGGGATCGCCGGGCAAAGACTGGTCCGCCGCATCTGTCCCGCATGCCGGGAGGAAGTCCCCGTCGACGCGCGATTGGCCGACTTTTTGATGAGGTCGGAGCTCCCCGTGCGCCGGTTCCAAGGACGGGGCTGCTCGAAATGCGGGCTCTCGGGGTTCGCCGGCCGCATCGCCTTGACCGAGCTCTTGGCTCTCGACCGCCCGGAGGCCCACGACGCGTTGATGGCAATGCGGGTCCTCGCCGATTTCCGCGCGGAGGCTGTCCGCAGGGGCTGGCTCAAGACGATGGAGGAGGACGCCCTTTGGCACCTGAGCCAAGGCAACGCGCCCTTGGAGGAGATCCTCCCGTGCCTGGACTTCAAGGAACGCGAGGAGCGCGCCGTCTGCCGGCCCGCCGCGCGCAAGCCGAGAGTCCTCATCGTCGACGACAACGAGGACAACCGAGCCGTGGCCCGCGCCACCCTGCTGGTCGACGAGCTGGACATCGTCGAAGCCGAGGGAGGGCGTCAAGCCGTCAAAGAGATCGCGCGCCGCAAGCCGGACCTGGTGCTCCTAGACCTCATGATGCCCGAGATGGACGGGCTCGCCGTGGTCAGGCACCTCCGCGGAGAGATGGGGCTCGGAGATCTTCCGATCATGGTCCTCACGGCCCTGGGCGAGGCGGAGTCCCAGGCGCGGGCCCTGGAGTTGGGCGCCGACGACTACCTTTCCAAGCCGTTCAACCCGCAGGTGCTCCGAGCCCGGGTCAAGGCGCTGTTTCGGCGCTCGGCCTTCGCCAAGGCCGGCTCGGCTCTCCGGGAATCCGACTTAAGCGGCAGTTAAGCGGCGCTTAAACGCGGCGACAACTCGCGCCGCTAGACTAGCGCTATGACCGGATTTCGACCCCAGCTTCGAGCGCCTTTTCTGGTAATCTTGTTCTCCGCGACGCTGGCTGGCCCGGCGCGCGCGGCCGAGGACGCCTTCACTCTCTACAATGAGGAGGCGCGCGTGATCACCGCCTCCCGCCGCCTGGAGCTCGTCCGGGAGGCCCCCGCGGCCGTGGAGATCATTACGGCCGAGGAAATCCGGGACTCGGAAGCCGCGAATCTCTGGGACCTGTTCCGTTTCCGGGCGGGGATGAACGTGGCGGACGGTAGATCCGGCGACGGAAACCGGGCGATCGTCTCAATTCGCGGGTTCCCCGCCGAGTTCGTCGACAAGCTCCTGGTGCTCGTCGACGGCCGGAGCGTTTACACGGCGCTGTCGGGAGGCGCGGTCTGGGATCAGATCCCGGTCCAACTCCACTCCATCGAGCGCATCGAGATCGTGCGCGGCCCCAACGCAGCTCTGTACGGCTCGAACGCGGGTCTAGGCGTGATCAACATCATCACCAAGAAGCCCGGGCCGGACCGCGCCGGCTACTTGAACGTCATGCACGGCACCGGCGGGCTTCGCCGCGGGCAGGCGTCGTACTCGGACGGCAACGCGGAAGGCGCCTTTCGGCTTGGCCTCTCGCAAAAAGCTCTGGACGGCTATCCCACGCCCTCGGGGCCCGCCGGAACCGACTACCTTCTGTCGAATAAAGGCGACTTCCGCGGACTCTGGACGCCGACGGATAGCTCGTCGATCGAGCTCTTCGGCGGCGGATCGTGGGACAGCGAGGGTGTGATCGACGCCGCCAATCCCGTGGGACGATTTCACACCGATTTCCAGATGATCAAGTACAACTACGACCCCCGCCTGGAATCCTCGATCCAGGTCATGGCGGCTCGCCGCGAGGACGTCAAGAAGTTCCCGCGGTACCACCTGGGGCCGCTCTCCGTGCGCGAGGACCAGTACGACGGAGAGATCGTCCACCGGTTCTCCTTCTCCGATGACCGCCTGCGCACGGTCTACGGGGGGAGCATCCGCTACTCGAGCGTGGACTCGGGGGGGGTATTCGACGGCAAGCCCTACCAGAAAAACGCCGTACAGCGGGCCTTCGCGAGCCAGTCGTGGCTGATTCTTCCGCGCGTGAACCTGATCGGGGCCGCCTCCCTGGAACATTCCGACACGGGCGGAAACGAACCCGCCTATCAAGTCGCGGCGGTGGTGCACCCCGCGGGCAGCCATACGCTCCGGCTTTCCCATGGACTGGCGCCGACTATCCCGACGCTCTATCAGCGCTACGCCAACCAGAGAGCCGACGCCACGGTCCTGCTCGTCGGAAATCCGCGACTGACGGCGCAGCATTTGAGGTCGTACGAGGCCGGCTATCGGGCCTCCTTCCTCGACAAGCACGCGCTATTTGAAGCCGACTTTTTTTACTTGGAGGTCGACAATCTCAGCCGGACCATCGTCCAGAGCTACAACTTCCCGCTGTTGACGCTCTCATTCGACAACGACAACAAAGCGGCGGCCCGAGGCGTCGAGATCAAGACGAGCTACCGCTGGGACGCGGGACGCTCCCTCTACGCGAACTACACCTATGAGACGCTGTCGGTCGCCAAGCCAGAGACGAACGTACGGCGGGGCACCCCCGCGCACAAGGTCAACTTGGGCGGGACGGCGGACGTGTGGAGCGGATTCTCCGCGGGCGTCGACTCGGGCTATCAGGACGGGCATACCCTTTATTCCCAAGCTCGCGGACAGAACCTGGACATCCCCGCCTACTGGAGGATCGACGTAAGATTGGCCTACGCGCCCCCGGGGCACAAGGACGTCAAGCTCTACCTCGTCGGGCAGAATCTGATCACTCCCCGCCACCTTGAGTTCGCCGAAGGGCTCGCCGTCCCTCGCTCCATCTACGGCGGCGTGTCCGTGAAGTTCGGACCCTTCAGGTGAGCGGCGTGCGATGAGAACCGTCGCCAAGTCGCTCGCGTTGGCGGCGGTCCTGGCCGCGACCTGCCGCGCGCAAGACGTGGTCGCGGTGCTCGGCTCAGAGCTGGGACCGTATCGCGAAGCCTACGAGAGCTTCCAGGCCGCCGTCGGAGTTCCGGTGCCCCTTCTGCCGCTGGATTACCCGCGAGTGCCGAAGTCCGCGAAAGTCGTGGCGACATTCGGGGGCCGAGCCGCCGCGAACCGCTTTCCCGGCAGAGTCACGCTCGTCTATGCCCTGGCTCCCGGGTTCATGCTGGACGACGATGTTCGACTTGGCCCGGCCGTCAAGATCCGGATGGAGCCCGAGCCGTCGATCCTCCTGAAAAATCTCGTCCGGCTCCAGCCTGGGCTCAAGCGGCTCGCGGTCTTGTGGGCGAGCAAGTCCGAGGCCTCCCTGGCCCGCCGCGTCGAGAAAGAGGACGGCGCTCATGGGATCAAGATAGTCTCGGTCCATCTGGAGGATGCCGATGAGCTCCCCGAAATGCTGCGGAAACTCAAGGGGCGGGCGGACGCGGTCTGGCTGCCGGCCGATCCTCTCTTGATCAATCCGCAGAGCTTCGAAGTCATCCGCCAATTTTCCTACGACAACGCCGTCCCCTTCTACGCTCCCTCTAAAGGCCTGGTCGAACGGGGCGCCACGGCGGCAGTCTCCGTGAGCTTCGCCGAGATCGGCCGCCTTGCCGGCGAGGCCGCGAAGGCCGCGCTGTCGGGAGACGAGACCGCCTCCGACGTCTACGCGACACGCGTCCGCGTCAGCATCAACTTGACCGCGGCGAAGCGGGCCTCGCTCACCGTCCCGCCTGACGCCGTAGAATCGGCCGACGAGGTCTTTCGGTGACGCTCTATCCGAAGCTGCTCGCGCTCATCATTCCGGTGGCGCTGATCTCGTCGCTGTCCATCATCTCCTATTCGAAAACGGCGACGCACACGGCCCTCGTGTCCGGTCTTGAAGACGGCGTCCTAGGCGCGCGCGGGCGGTGGAACGACGCCGTCGCCGCCGGCCTCGCTGCGCGCGACGAGCGTGCGCTCCTTCCGGTTCTTCAGGCGTACCAGCGCGACCACGCCGGGGCCTACGCGCTCGTCACCGACGACGAAGGGCGCATCGTCGGGCATACGAACGTAGCCCTGGTCGGCCAGGTCCGCCGCGACCCCTTGGACGTTGAGACGCTGTCGGCCTCGAAGCCGCTCACGCGCGAGACTCGGGTCAAGGACGAGCCCATCCTCGACGTGGCCTTTCCGGTCGTCGCCGCCGCGAAGGAGCGGTCGGGAGAGGATTTTCTCCTCTCGGGGACGGAGAAGAATAATCGGGCGAGCCTGCTCGGAGTGCTCCGCATCGGCTTGCCCCTGGGCGAGACCTTGGCAACCGAGCGCCGGATCACTGGCCATATCGTCTTCATCGTCGTCCTCGCGAGCGTCGCCGCCGTCCTTGCCATTTTCACCGCCTTACGCGGGATTCTCGAGCCGATCCGTCTTCTCGCGGCCGCCACCTTGGCGATCCGGGCCGGCGACTACGGCGGGCACGTGCCTGCGGGAGATGGAGGTGAGATCGGCGACCTAGCGCGGAGCTTCAACGAGATGAGCTCGACATTGGCGCGGACGACCGTCTCCAAGAACTACTTCAACGACATTCTCCAAAACATCCAGGACCCCCTCATCGTGACCGACCCAGGCGGCGCGATCCGCCTCGTCAACCCGTCACTCCAAGCGCTGACCGCCGAGGACGACGGGCTGATCGGACGGCAAGCCTCGACCCTGTTCGACGACCAAGCCTCCCCCTTCCGCGGACTCGCCGCGAAAACGCTTCAGGCCGAGGGAAAGCTCCACAACATGAGCGCTCTGTTGATCGGCCCGGAGCAGGAGCGCTTGCCTGTGCTGCTTTCCGTCTCGGTCCTAAAGACCGCCAACGGCGGGGATGCGGGCCTGATCCTGGCGGCCAAGGACATGCGCGATGTCAAGAAGCTCGAGGCCCGCATGCACCAGTCGGAGAAACTATCCGCGGTCGGACAATTGGCCGCGGGCGTCGCGCACGAGATAAACAATCCTTTAGGCGTGATCTTGGGTTTCGCCCAAGGACTGGCGAGGCAGGTCGCCCCAGGCCACGACCTGGAACTGCCGGTCAGATCCATCGAGCGGGAGGCGCTGCGCTGCAAGGCACTCGTCCAGAATCTGCTGACCTTCGCCCGCACGTCCGAGGCCGATCGACGCGTGATGGAACTCAACGCCGCCATCGAGCTAGCGCTGCCCCTGATCGAAGCGCAGGCGAAAATATGCCGGGCCAACGTGCAGGTCGAACTGGCGAGAGGGCTACCGATGATTCTCGGCAACATGAGCCAACTCCAACAGGTAGTCTTGAACCTCGCGAAGAACGCTCTCGACGCAATGCCGACCGCCGGGACTCTCACGATCGCGACCGAGCTCGTGGAGTCCACGCCTCACTCCTGGGTCCGCCTGAGGGTGACCGACACCGGAACCGGCATCGCGCCCGCGAACATGTCCAAGATCTTCGAACCGTTCTTCACGACCAAGCCGGTCGGCCAAGGGACGGGCCTCGGGCTGAGCCTGATCAACGAGATCGTGCAGAAACATTCCGGCACCATCGAGGTGGAGAGCCGGCCGGGACGAACGGAGTTTTCCGTGAAGCTCCCGGTTCGCACCGGGCGCGAGATGGGGGAGCGTCTCAAGCTCCTCCAGACCGAGAAGCTCTCCGCGGCGCCCACGGTCGCATACCACAAGCGATGAACTCCCGGGCGAGAATCTTGGTCGTCGATGACGAACGTGGGATCCGCGACTTGCTGTGCTGCGAGCTGGGAGACCGGGGTTTCGAGGTGGTCTCCGCCGAAGACGGAGAACAGGCGCTCCGCAAGGCGGCCGAAGGGAATTTTCAACTGGCTATCAGTGACGTCCGCATGCCCAAGCGGGACGGGCTGGAGACCCTGAAGGCGCTGAAGGAGGCGGACCCTCATATCGAGGTCATTCTCGCCACCGGGCACGGAACCATGGAAGCCGCCATCACGGCGATGAGGAAGGGCGCCTACGACTTCGTGCTCAAGCCCTTCGACATTGAGGAGCTGTCCCTCTTGGTCGAGAAGGCTCTGGAGAGAAGGGAACTGCTCATTCACTCGGAGAGGCTCAACGCCGTTGGGATGATCGCCGCGGGAGTCGCCCACGAGCTCAACAACCCCCTGACCGGCATCATGGGTCTGGCGCAGTTCCTCGGAGCCGAGCCGGGCCTATCGCCCCAGAGCAAAGACGACCTCGCCGCGATCGTCGAGCAGGGCAAGCGATGCACGCGCATCGTGTCGGATCTCCTCCTGTTCGCCCGCAGGAGCCCTCCGAAGCTCGAAGTGATCGACGTCGACGCGGCGCTCGACGCCGCACTGAGATTCGCGCGCTACGACGGCGAGGCCGCGCGCGTCACCGTCGTCCGTCCCGCCTCGAAAGCCGCCTCGAGAATCCTCGGCGACGCCGTCGGGCTCCAGCAGGTCTTCCTGAATCTGATCGTCAACGCGGCGCACGCCATGGCCTCGAGCCCGGTCCGAAGGCTCGAGATCGAGCGCATCGAAGCCGAGCGCCGGATGCTCCTTCGATTTAAGGACACGGGCGAGGGGATCAGCGAAGAGAACCTGCAGCGACTGTTCACGCCGTTCTTCACCACGAAGCCCTCGGGCAAAGGAACGGGGCTCGGACTCTCCATCTGCCGTCGGATCGTGGGCCAGCACGGCGGAGAGATCCGCGTGGAAAGCCGGCCGGGCTCGGGCACGACCTTCACCGTGGAACTGCCCTGCACGGATACGATCGCGGAGGCCCCATGTCGATTGCAATAGAGCCGGCCACGCGACGGCCGCGAGTGCTGGTTATCGACGACGAGAAGGGGCTTCGGGACATGCTCAGTTACTTCTTAACCCGCAACGGCTACGCGGTCGTCCTCGCCGCCAGCGGCGAGGAGGCGCTCGAGAAGCTGGGCGCCGAGGACTTCGACGTGGCTCTCTGCGACGTCATGATGCCCGGCATCGACGGCCTCGAAGTGCTGCGACGATCTAAAGGGCTCTCCCGGCGCACCGAGATCATCATGGTCACGGGGCAACCGACGCTAGAGGCGGAGGCGGAGGCCGCCCGTCTCGGCGCGTTCGACTACGTCGCCAAGCCGTACAGTCTGGACCGCATCTTCCATTTGCTAAGCCGCGCGCTCCTGCGCAGTCGGGCCAAAAAGGTCAAGGAGGACGAGCATGCCGGCGGTGAATGAATCCAAGAAGAGGGTCATCCTGGTCGTGGACGATGAGCCCGGAATGCGCGAGATGCTTCGGTGGCAATTGAGCCGGCGCGGATATGAGATTCAGACGGCTCAAGACGGAGACCAGGCGATGGCGCTTGTGGGACGGGGCGGAATCGACCTCGTGCTCACCGATGTGACGATGCCGAGAGCCGACGGCCTGCAGCTGCTCGCGCAAGCCCGTGCGCGAGGCGGCGGACCGGCCGTGATCCTCTTGACGGGGTTCGGCTCCGTCGAGACCGCCGTCTACGCCATGCGGCGCGGGGCCTCGGACTTCATCTTGAAGCCTTTCGACGTGGAGGCCCTTCTGGGCAGAATCCAGGAAGTGCTCCAGGAATTCGGGCTCGAGAGGCGCGAGCGATGAACGGCGAGCGCGCGAGCGAGAGCACCTCTTCCATGAAGGCGAATATTCCTATATATTCATGTGCGACCGGCCCAAGCCGTTCCGCATCGATGCCTAAGACAATATTGGTCGTCGACGACGATCCGGTCATATTGAAGCTCGTCCGCAAATACTTCCTCAACAGCGAGTTCGTCGTCGTTTCCACGGACAACGGCTCCGAGGCGCTCATGCTTGTGCGGGAGTCTCAGCCGAACCTGATCCTCGTCGACGCGGAGATGCCCGGTTTAGACGGCCACGCGGTATGCCGCGTCCTAAAGCAGGAGGCCTCGACCCAGTCGATTCCGGTGATCATCATGTCGGGCTCTCGCACGGCCGACAAAGACATCGTCTGCGGATTGGAGGGCGGCGCGGACGACTACCTATCCAAGCCTTTCGCTCTCTCGGTGCTGCGAGCGCGCATCCTGGCCGTCTTGAAGCGCTGCTCGGCTGCGCCCATAGCGGATGCGAGGGTTCGCAAGCGCGGTCTCGAAATCGACCCCGCGGGCCGGACGGTCAAGGTGGGCGGAAAGCCGGTCTCGCTCACCCGCAAGGAGTTCGACCTGCTCGCCGCGCTGATCTCCAAGGCAGGTCGGGTCTTGGGCATCACCTACCTGCTCGAGACCGTCTGGGGTTACGATCCCGCCGACTACAACGACCCAAGGACGGTCGAAGTGCATATCTCCCACTTGAGGAAAAAGCTGGGCTCGGCTCTCGCGAAGCGCATCGTGAACGTGCAGGGCCACGGCTACCGATTCGACGAGTAGAGGCTCTCCGCGAGCCTCGGGGCCGCCGGACGGACTCTTGACCGCTTCCTGCCTGGGCCTTGACGAAAACGCGTTCCACTGTTACACATAACGAAACGAAACTACCGAACGAAACGAAACGCGGCCAACCATGAATAAGAAGGCTCTTGGAACTCACGACATAGCCCGAGTCTGCCACGTCTCCCCTCCCGCGGTGATCCGCTGGCTCGAAGACCGGAAGATGCCGTCGTTTAAGACGGGCGGCGGGCACCGCCGCGTGTGGGAGGAAGACGTAGTCGGGTTCATGAAGGCCCACGGCATCCCCGTCCCACCGGAGTTGGCGGCAGGGAACCGGCTTCGCGTCTTGATCGTCGACGATGAGGCGGTCAACCGCCGGCTGATCCAAAAGGTGATCCGAAAGTCTCTGCCGGAAGCCGCGATCGAGGAGGCCTCCGATGGGTTCGAGGCCGGCCATAAGATGAATGCGTTTCTGCCGGCGATCGTTATCCTGGACCTGCGCTTGCCCGGCATCGACGGGCTCAGAGTGTGCCGGATGATCCGCGCCGAGGATCGCTTCCGGGGAGTCAAGGTACTCGCGATCACCGGCTACGACTTCGAGGACTCCAAGAGGAGGGCCCTCGCATCCGGAGCGGACGACTTCCTGGGCAAGCCGTTCGAAATCGGAGAGCTGGCTCAAAAGCTCGCGGCGCTCGCCGCCGCGGCGCGTTGATCATGGAATCCGCGCGCGAGGCGCCTAATGTCATGGTGGTGGACGACGAGCTCGGCTTTCGAGACCTCATGAAATTCGAACTCACCCCCCGCGGCTACAAGATCATCACCGCGGCCGACGGCGAGGAAGCGCTGGCGAAGGCGCGGAGTGCGAACGTCTCCGTCGTGATCTCGGACATGACCATGCCCAAGCTCGGCGGCCTCGACCTCCTGGCGGCCCTCAAAGCGTGTGATCCCGCGATCGAAGTCATCATCGTGACGGGCTTCGCCACGG
>JACRDR010000243.1 GCA_016212845.1 Elusimicrobiota bacterium | reverse complement strand
TCGCGGCCCTGCTGATCCTCGCCGCGTATCTCTTCCTGCCGCGCCGGGGCGCCTCGCCGGCCCCCGAGCCCGGCGGCCGCTTCGGAAAGGTTCAGCGCGCCTCCTACGGCGTCCGCATCGACAAGATCCTGCGGGGGGAGTTCCGCTCGCTGGAGCCCGTGCGCTCCGGCGTCGAACCCGACGACTCCGTCCTTTACACGGACGAAGCCTGGAACCAGATCGACCACAAGACCAGCGCAAGAATGGGCAAGCTCTACGCCAAGCGCTTCGAGGATGAGCCCGAGATCCCGATGATGCTCGTCATCGACATGAGCGCCTCGGGCGGCGCGGCTTCCACCGGCGCCTCGAAGCGCGAGGTCGCCGCCGACGCCGCCGGCGCGGTCGCGCTCGCCGCCGCGAGAGAAGGCATGCCGGTCGGCGCCGTCCTCTTCACCGACCGCGTCGAGAAGATCATCCCGCCGAAGACGGGCCTCAGCCACGCGAAGAACCTCGTGCGCGAGCTGATCGCGTTCGAGCCGCAGGGCCTGCGCACCGAGCTCGCGGCGCCGCTCTCCGAGGCGATGCGGCGCATGCCGCGGCGCGGCGTCGTCGCGGTCTTCTCCGATTTCAATACGCGCGGCTACGAGTCGAACCTCTCCGCCGCCGGGCACCGCCACATCCTCCTTCCCGTCGTCGTCGAGGACAAGCTCGAGACGCGCCCGATCGCCGACCTCGGCTCCTTCGACGTCGTCGACCCCGAGACCGGCGCGCGCGGACGCGTGGCGTCGGACTCCGCCTTCGCGCGCCGGAGCATCGACGCGGCGCTGAAGGCGCGGCGCGACGCGGCCGCCCACGCGATCCGCGCGGCGGGCGCTCGCCCCCTTTACCTGAACAACGAAGAAGGCTACCTCTCCCGGCTCGTCGCCTACTTCCAGAATGGAGGACGTCCATGAACGGAAAGATGATCCTGGCGCTGATTCTCGCGCCTCAACTCGCGCTCGCGCAGACGGTCAAGGCGCCGGTGACGGTGGCGCCCGCCGCGCCTCTCGCCGGGGCGGCGGCCGCTTCGCTCCCCGCGACGCCGGGCGGCCTGCTTTCGCTCCCTCAATCGACGCTCCGGCTCGCCGGAATCAATTTGGGGACAGTCCCCAGATTGACTCCGCGAGGACGGCTGCTGAACTTCGCGCAGGGCATCGCCCGCGCGCTCGCGCCGCAGCTTCCGGCACAAGCCCTGCCTGCGGCCGAACCCGAGACGGAGCACCCGCTCGCGGCCGAGGTCAAGGAGCGCAGCGGCTTCGTCGAGACGTACCGCGGCGAGTTCAAGAAGGCGATCGTGGGCCAAGACGAGATGCGCGACTCGATCCTCATCGGCCTCCTCGCGGGCGGGCACATCCTGCTCGAGGGCGTGCCGGGACTCGCCAAAACGCGCGCGGTGCGCGCGGTCACGTCGATGCTCGAGCTTCAAGGCGACCGCATCCAGTTCACGCGCGACCTGCTGCCCGGCGACATCACGGGACAGGAAGTCCTGAACCTGAAAACGAACGAGCTGGAGCTCCGGAAGGGCAAGATCTTCACGAATGTGCTGCTCGCCGACGAGATCAACCGCGCGAAGGGCACGACGCAGGGCGGCCTGCTCGAGGCGATGGAAGAGCACCAGGTCACGATCAACGGCGTGACGTACGCGCTTCCGGACGTGTTCCTCGTGCTCGCGACGCAGAACCCGATCGAGGAAGACGGCGTGCACCCGCTGCCGAAAGCGCAGCTGGACCGCTTCATGTTCAAGGTCCACGTCACGTATCCGTCCGAGTCCGAATTGTCGGACATCGTGAGCCTCAACCTCGGCCACAACACCGCCGGCCCGGTCCAGAAGGTGCTCTCGAAGGAAGAGCTGATGAAAGCCCGCGAGACGGTGGGGAAGATCCTCGTCTCGGACGACATCAAGGCGTACATCTCGCGGCTCGTGGTCGCCACCAACCCCGATAAGTCCTCGATCGTCGAGGTGAAGAAGTCCGTGCGCACCGGCGTCTCGCCGCGCGCCGCCATCTGGCTCGCCCGCTCGGCCCAAGCCTACGCGTTCCTGCAGGGCCGCCATTACGTGAAGCCCGAGGACGTCCGGGCGGTCGCCCACCGCGTCCTGCGGCATCGCATCATCCTCCAGTTCGAGGCCGAGGGCCGCGTCACCGCCGACCAAGTCGTCGCTCAGGTGCTGCTGGACACCCCGGCGGTGTCCGCCAAGTAATCCGGTAAATCAGTAGCCATTCCCGGGGGATTTTAACTATACTCCGGCCGGATGGATCCTAAAATCCTTTGGCTGGGCGCCGTGAGCTATCTGGCCGGCGGCATCCCGACCGGGTACCTGCTCGCCAAGAAGCTCAAGGGCATCGACATCCGCGAGCACGGGTCGGGCAACCCGGGCTCCGCCAACGTCTATCGCGTCGTCGGAAAAGGAGCGGGTGCGGCGACACTTTTCGTCGACGCCCTCAAGGGCTTCTTCCCGGTCCTCCTCGCCCGCCATTACTTTCCGGAAGACTACCGGGTGCAGATCGGCTGCGGCGCCCTGGCGATCATCGGTCACGTTTGGACGATTTTCCTCGGCTTCCGCGGCGGAAAAGGCGTGGCCACATCAGCCGGAGTTTTCCTCGCCCTTCTGCCCAAACCGATGCTCGGCGCGATCCTGACCTTCGTCATCGGCGTGGCGCTGACGGGCCACATCTCCGTCGGCTCGATGGCCGCCGCCGCACTTTGTCCGGTTTTTGCTTGGTTTCTCCACGAGCCGTGGCCCCTCACGCTGATGTCGGCGGGAGCCGGCGCGCTCATCTTGATCAAGCATATCCCGAATTTCCGCCGTATCGTGCTGGGGAAGGAGCTTAACTTTCAGCACGGTTCGCACCTTGAAAAAAACGAAAAAACACAATAGAATCTCGGTATTGGGGGGCGGCCTCTGGGGGTCGGTTTTGGCCGACCACCTCGCCCGCCGGGGAAGCTCCGTTACGCTGTGGGAGTTCTTCCCGGAGGTCGCGAGGGCCCTGGAGACGAGCCGGAAGCACGCTCACATCCCTAAATGGGAGCTGCACGAGCGGGTCCGGGTGACCTCCGATATCGGGACGGCCGTGCGGGGCGCAGGGCTCGTAGTGGTGGTGCTCCCTTCGGCCCACGTACGCAAGACCCTGCGCGGTTTGGCGGGGATTTGGCGGGCCGCCGGCAAGACGCCTCTGGTCGTGACCGCGTCGAAAGGGGTCGAACCCGACACCCTAAAGACGATGTCGGAAGTGATCGAAGAGGAAGCGCCGCAGCTGACGGGCCGGGTGTACGCGCTGTCGGGTCCGAGCTTCGCGCGGGAAGTGGCGCGGGGTGTGGCGACGAAGGTGATGATCGCCGGACCGAATCCGGCGACGGCGCGGGAGCTGCAGGCGCTTTTTTCCGGCGGGGCGATGCGGGTGGAGCTCACCGGCGACCGCCGCGGGGTGGAGCTGGGCGGCACCCTGAAAAACGTTTTGGCCGTAGGCTGCGGGATGCTGGACGGGATGAAGGCCGGCTTCAACACGAAGGCGGCGCTTCTGACCGAAGGGATGAACGAGATGGGCCGCCTCATCCGGGCGCGAGGCGGCAAGGCGGAGACCGTGTACGGGCTGGCGGGACTCGGGGACTTGATCCTCACGGGCACCTCCAGCGAATCGCGGAACCGCACGGTGGGGGAGAAGCTCGGCGCGGGCTTGTCGCTCGCCGCGGCGAGGAAGGAGATCCCCACGGTGAAGGAAGGCGTGGAGTCGGCGAAGAGCGCGTATCAAATGATCCGGGCGGAGAACGTCGAAGCCCCGGTC
>JACRDR010000240.1 GCA_016212845.1 Elusimicrobiota bacterium | reverse complement strand
GGCGAACGCGAGATACGGGTTCGCGTCGGCGCCGGGGATGCGGTTCTCGACGCGCCAAGAGTCCCCCTCTCCGACGATGCGAAAGCCGCACGTGCGGTTGTCGCGCGCCCACGCGATCCTCGTCGGCGCGAACGTCGCGGCCTGGTAGCGCTTATAGGAGTTGATCGTCGGAGCGAAGAAGAAGGAGAACTGGCGCGCGAGCGCCATCTGCCCGGCGAGAAATTGCTCGAAGAGCGCCGACGGCTTTTTCTTGTTCTTGTCCCAGAACAGCGCCTTCTTCCCCGACGCGTCCCAGAGGCTGGAATGCAGGTGGAAGGAAGAGCCCGCGAGCTTGTGGTCGAGCTTCGCCATGAAGGTGAGCGCCGCCCCCTTCGACATCGCGATTTCTTTCGCGCCGTGCTTGTAGACGACGTGGCGGTCGGCCATCTCGAGCGCCTCGGCGTAGCCGAGGTTGATCTCGTGCTGCGCGGGGCCCCATTCGCCCTTCGACGCCTCGACGGGGATGTCCGCGGCTTCCATCTGGCTGCGGATCGCGCCGATCACCGGCTCGATGCGCGTGCCCTGCAGCATGTGGTAGTCCTCGATGTAGTGGCCCCAATGCGAGAGCTTCTCGTAGCCCTTCGCCTTCGCCGCTTCAAACGTTTCCGAGAACAAATAGAACTCGAGCTCGCTGGCGGTCTTCACGACGAAGCCCTTCGCCTTCGCGCGGGCGAGCTGCTTTTTTAGGATCGCGCGCGGCGAAACCTCGACGGGAGAATGGTCCGGCCCGTGCACGTCGCAGACGATGAGCGCGCTTTTCTCGAGCCACGGCAGCACGCGGATCGTGGACATGTCGGGCACCATGTGAAAATCCTGGTAGCCCTTTTCCCAGCTCGTGAGCGCGAAGCCGGGGATCGGATCCATCTCCATGTCGACGGTGAGGAGATACGCGCACGCGTGCACGCCGCTCTTCGCGGCGCTTTCCGCGAAAAACCGGCCGGTGAGGCGCTTGCCCATCCAGCGCCCGAGCATGTCGGGAAAAACGAGCAGCACCGTGTCGAGCTCCCCCCGCCGAATGCGCGCGAGAAGTTCCGTGAGAGCGATGCGTCCCGTTTTCGTCGCCATGTTTTTCCCCTCCGTCGTGCGCGAATTCTATGTAATCCCCGTCGAGGGCGCAATTCGACACGTCAAGTCGTTAGATGGCTGAATATAATAGTAGTTGACTCGTCAAGAGTCTTATCATCGAAGTATGACACTTAGATATGAAAATAGGCTTGACACGCGGTCGCGTCGTCTGCTAAAGTTCCCCATCGGAAACACGCAGCGGCGGCACAAACCGCGAGTTGTCCAAACGTGAATACTCTAGAAACCCAGCTAAGCCTCGATCCGCAGTACGTGACCGGTTTATGTGAAGCAAACGCCTCGTTTACGTACGGAAGAGTGCGCTCCGGCATCCGACTGCGCTTCAGCTTGAAGCTCCGGGAGGCGGATCAGAACCTCGCCTATGGGCTGCAGCGCTTCTTCGGGGTGGGGGGAGTCTACCCCCGCTGGCAATACTGCGTCACCAATCGGGCTGAATTGCGCCGAATCATCGACCATTTTGAGCATTTCCCGCTTTTTGGCCGGAAAGGCGAAAGATTTTCCGTTTGGAAGCGTATCTACCAGATGAACGGGACGCCGAGCCACTGGCTGGAGACCCAAGAGCTGATCGCTCAGCTCGGGACGGACTTATGACCGAAATCATCGCCATCGCGAACCAAAAGGGGGGAGTGGGCAAGACCACGACCGCCGTCAACCTGGCCGCCGCCCTCGCCAGCCTCGGTTTCGAGACCCTTTTGATCGATACCGACCCCCAAGGTAACGCCACCTCCGGCTGCGGGTTCGACAAGGCCGCGTTCGTCCCTAACCTCTATAATGTCCTGGTCGAACTGACCCCCCTGGAAAAAACCATCAAAGCCTCCACCCTCCCAAAACTGTCCGTGGCAGGGGCGAATTCCGACCTGGCGGGGGCGGAAATCCAACTGGTTTCAGCTTTGGCCCGGGAAAGCCGGCTCCGGGGAGCCCTTCCGCCGGTCAAATCCCGGTTCCAATACATCATCCTAGACTGTCCGCCGTCCTTGGGGCTCATCACCATCAACGCCCTCAACGCCGCGGACCGGGTGATCGTGCCGATCCAGGGCGAATACTATGCCATGGAAGGTCTGGCTCAGTTCGTGGACGCGATACAGAGGGTCCGGGCTGCCCTCAACCCGAAGCTGGAGCTCGAGGGGGGCGTCTTGACGATGTTCGACTCGCGGATGACCCTCTCGAATCAGGTCAAGGATGAGGTGGGGAAGTTCTTCGGAGAGCGGCTGTTTAAGACGATCATCCCCCGGAACATCCGTATCGCCGAGGCTCCCGGCTTCGGCCAGACGATCTTTCAGTACGACGCCCGCTCGAAGGGCGCCGAGGCGTACCTGAACCTGGCGCGGGAGTTCTTGGCCCGGCGGGGCATCACCGTGGCTCCCAGCATGGAGGCCCCGAAGCCCGCCGTCCATCCCCTGCTTGCCGATCTCGACGAAGTCCCCGCGACGCAAGCCGTCCAATCCCTGGAGAACCGCTCATGAGAAAAGCACTCGGCCGTGGCCTCGACGCCCTTCTACCCTCGCACTCGCTCCCGACGATCGAGCCGGCGAACGCGACGCCCAAGCCGCTCAAGGTGCCGATCGACAAGATCCGCCCGAACCACCTCCAGCCGCGCCGCTACTTCGACGCCGAGAAGCTGAGCGAGCTTTCGGCCTCCATCCGCGCGCACGGCCTGGCGCAGCCGCTCGTCGTGTCTTCCGATCCCGACGGCACGTTCGAGCTGATCGCCGGCGAGCGCCGCCTGCGCGCCTGCGAACTCGCGGGTCTCAAGGAAGTCGACGTCGTCGTCCGCCAGCCCGAGAACGACAAACAGCGCCTCGCGCTCGCGCTCATCGAAAACCTCCAGCGCGAGGACCTCAACGCGGTCGAGACCGCGCTCGGGTACGTCCGCCTCATGCGTGAGTTCGGCATCAATCAGACCGATCTCGGCCAGGTCGTCGGCAAATCCAAGCAAACGATCTCGAACACCCTGCGCATGCTGGACCTCCCCGAAGAGATCCAGAAGGCGATCCAGGCGGGCCAGCTTCAGGAAGGCCACGGCCGCGCCCTGCTCGCGATCAAGGATCCGACGCTGCGGCACAAAATCTTCCAGCGCGCGCTGGCGGAAAATCTCGCGGTCCGCGATCTCGAGGACATCGCGCGCCAACTCAACGGCGTCGAGAAAAAGGAGCCGGTCGAGCGCCGTCCCGTCGAGCTGAAGACGGTCAAGAGCGCCGATGTGCTAGAATTCGAGCGCCTTCTGCAGCAGCGCTTCGGCACGAAGGTCGAGATTCGCGGCGGCAAGGACGCGCGCGAAGGAACGCTCGTCATCCATTATCACAACCTCGAGGACTTCGATCGCATCATTGGAATGATCAATAAATGATTATTTTTTCAATACTTTTCGCGGGACTCGCGTTCGCACAGGACGCCGCGGAGTCGAAGAGCCGCCTGCCGACGTTCGTCTCGCTCGCGTCGAACATCAACGACTTCGGGCGATTCGCGGACGGCGGTCCCGACGAAAACTGGTACATCGGCTTCAACAACGCGTGGATCGTCGAGCTTCCGCCCGCGCCGATCGGAGAATATTCACGCGCGTTCATCGGCGCGAAGATCGGCCGGGCGAAGACGCGGCCGAAGGCCGGCGGCAAATGGGGGGAGCGCGAGCCCGCGCCCGGCCGCATCTACATCGGCATCTCGCCGACGCCGTCGTTCTCGCCCGATCGCGCGCTGTTTCTCGTCGACTCGAAGGACATCCCGCTCGAAAGCGATCCGAAGACCTACGTCCCCGGAACCGGCGCGTCGCAGTGGTTCTGGCGCGAAGTGCCCGCGGGCATGGTGAGCTTCTCGGGTCCGAACTATCTCATCGTCTGGTCGCCCGACCGCTGGCTGCTCGCCTCGTCGTCGGCGCCCGTACTGGCGGCGCTCGAGGAGCGCGGCGCGCCCGGCGAGCCTCCGCACGCGTGGAACAACCGCTCCGTCGGCGGCGTGGCGCCTCGCCGCCAAGAGGGCACGCTCGAAACGCCTATCCTGAGCCTCAAGCCCGCGATGGCGATCAAGCTCGTGCCGCCGAACGACGCCTCCGTCGCGGTGCACGAATGCCAAGCTAAGACGGCGGGCAACGACCTCGTATTCAAGTTCTCCGTCGAGGGGGAATCGATCGAGTCCGCGTGGCTCGAGTCCTCCGCCGATCAGCTGGACTGGGAGCGCTTCTCGCGCTTCGTCCGCTTTCCTCCGTATAACGTCACGATCGGCAAGGGCCAGCTGCCGCCGCGCGGCGCGTACGTGCGCGCCGTCGCCCGCGATTATCTCAACAACGAAGGGGCCTGCGACGCCGTGTGGGTGAGCTATGACAAACCGTAAGGGCATCGATATCGCCGTCGTCGGCGCGACCGGGCTGGTCGGCCGGGAGATCCTTTCCGTCCTCGAGAAGACGAAGTTTCCCGTCGGGAAGCTTCTGCCGTTCAACTCGGGGCGCAAAGCCGCCTCCGTGAAGTTCCGCGGCAAGAGCATCGCCGCCCGCGGCGCCACGCTCGAGGCGCTCGCCGAGGCGCAGCTCGTGTTCATGGTCTCCTCCGACGAGGTCTCGGAGCAGTGGGGCCGCGCCCTCGCCGAGCGCGGCGTGTGGGTCATCGACGACTCCGCCGCGTTCCGCCTGGCCGACGACGTGCCGCTGGTCATTCCCGAGGTCAACGCCGACGCGATGACCAAGGACAAGCGGCTCATCGCCGGCCCCAACTGCACCCTCACCGGCGCCGCGGTCGCGGGCTGGCCGATCATCCAAAAGGCCGGCGTGAAGGCGATCCGCATGGCGTCGTATCAGGCCGTCTCCGGCGCGGGCCGCGAGGCGCTCAACGAGTTCCGCTCGCACGTGCGCGCGGCCAACGGCGCGCTCAAGAAGGCCGATCCGCTCGCCCTCCCGTCGGAGCCGAAGGCCTCCGCGATGCCGAAGACCGCCGCCTTCAACGTCTTCCCGCAGGTCGGCTCCTTCAACGCCGAAGGCGAGTGCTCCGAGGAAGTGAAGGTGCGCAAGGAGCTCCGCAAGATTTGGGGCCGCCCGAACCTGCCGGTCAGCGCCACGACGGTCCGCGTGCCGGTCTTCCGCGGCCACTCGCTCGCGTTCTGGCTCGAGACCGAGCGCCCGGTGACGCCCGACGAAGCGAAGAAGCTGCTGACCGGTGCGCCCGGCGTCGAGCTCTGGAAGAACGGCGGCTACCCGACGCCGCTCGGCACCGGCGGCAGCTACCCGGTGCACGTGTCGCGCATCCGTCCCGGGGCGCACGAGCGCGAGCTCGCGCTGTGGGTGGTGAGCGACAACCTGCTCAAGGGCGCCGCGCTCAACTCCGTCCAGATCGCCGAAGCCCTCCTAAAGAAAGGCTGGCTTTAGGAACTTACGCACAAAGTGGTGCGACGCACCGTTTTGTGCGTAAGTGCCGATCGCTTGGCCGGACGCGGGGCCACCGCCCTAAGGGCGGCGTCGTACCAAGTTCACTCGTCGAGCTCGGCGGAAAACGCTAGACTCTTCTCGATGCGCCGAGTCCTCGTCCTGGCGTCGTGCCTGGCGTTCCTCCCGTCCTGCGTTCGGGCGGGAGAGCCCACCCTCAAGGAGACGCTCGCCGCCAACGTGGCCGGCTACGTGGCGGGGGGAGTCCCACCCGTCGTGATCGCGATCGTCGGCGTCTCGTCCGGCTGGAGCGTCCCGGTCGTCGCGCTCTTCGCGCTGGGCGGCGCCGCCTACGAACTCCTCAACGTCGCCGAGACTCCCCGCGCCGAGCAGGTCCCGCCGCTGATTCGCGGCCTCTCCGGCGCCGTCAAAGGCGTGGTCTTGTTCCCGGCGATGTCCGCCTACGCCTCGAAGCAGATCTACTCGCCCATGATGGCGAGGGCCCTCCACGACTGGCGGACGCGCTAGCCCTTCCGGCTGTCGCGGACCTGGCCGGTGCCGTTGACCAGGAATTTTTCGCAGGTGAGCTCGATGAGCCCGACGGGCCCGCGCGCGTGCAGCTTCTGCGTGCTGATGCCCATCTCGGCGCCCATGCCGAACTCGCCGCCGTCGGTAAATCGCGTCGACGCGTTCACGTAGACCGCGCCCGCGTCCACCTCGCGCTGGAAGCGCTCGGCGGCGGCGGTATCCGCGGTGACGATCGCCTCGGCCAGGCCCGTGCCGTGGCGGGCGATGTGCGCGATCGCCTCGTCCATCGAGTCGACGATCTTCACGGCCAAGATCAGGTCCAAATACTCGGCGTCCCAGTCGTCCTCGGTCGCCGCCTTGGCGAAGGGGACGAGAGCCCGGGTGCGCGGGCAGCCCCGGAGCTCGACGCCGGCGTCCCGGTAGCGGTCGGCCAGCTTCGGCAGCAGCTTGTCGGCGATATCCTTGTGGACGAGGAGCGTCTCCATCGCGTTGCAGACGCCCGGGCGCTCCACTTTCGCGTTCAAGGCGATCGACTCGGCCATGGCGAGCTGGGCGACCCGGTCCACGTAGACGTGGCAGAGCCCCTTGTCGTGGGAGAGCACCGCGACCGCGGAGTCTCGGCGCACCGCGCGGGTCAGCTCCGGCCCGCCGCGGGGGATCACGAGATCGACGAGCGTGTCGAGCTGCAGAAGCTTATGGATCGCCGCCCGGTCCGGGTCGTCGACGAAGCCGACCGCGCCGGGGGGCAGTCCCGCGGCCTCGATCCCGGTCCGGAGCGCCTTCGCGATCTCGGCGTTGGTCCGAATCGCCTCGCGGCCGCCCTTGAGTATCGCCGCGTTGCCGGACTTCAGGCAAAGCCCCGCGGCGTCGGCGGTGACCTGCGGCCGGGACTCGAAGATGATCGCGATCACGCCGAGCGGCACGCGCATGCGGCGGATCTTTTGGCCGTTGGGACGCGTCGCATACTCGGAGAGCTGCCCGACGGGGTCGGGGAGAGAGGCGACGTGCTCGAGCGCCTTGCAGACGCTCTCGAGGCGCCCGGGGTCGAGCGTCAGCCGGTCGACGAAGGCGGCGGTCGAGCCCGCGGCGCGGGCCGCCTCGACCTCGACGACGTTCGCGGCGAGGACCTCGTTGGCGGCCGCGCGCAGCGCCTCGGCCATCCGGCGCAGGGCGCGGTCCTTCTTGTCGGTGGGCGCCTTCGCGAGCTCGCGGGAAGCCGCCTTGGCGTCTTTCGCGAGCTTCTCGACGTCTATCATAGGACCACCAAATTATCCTTGTGCACGACCTCGTCGGCGGGCTTGTGGCCGAGCGCGGCCTCGATCTGCGAGGTCTTGAGGCCGCGGATGCGCTCGAGCTCTCCGGCGCCGTAATTGGTCAGCCCGCGGGCGAACTCCGTCCCGCGGCACACGAGGGAGACGACGTCGCCCGCCTCGAAGGCATCCTCGACCTGCCGGACGCCGGAAGGGAGCAGGCTCTTGTCGCGCTCGACGAGCGCCACTTTGGCGCCGTCGTCGACGACGATGCGGCCTCTCGGGTGCGAGGCGAAGGCGAGCCAGCGCCCGCGCTGGCCGATGCCGCGGGTCTTCGGCTCGAAAACGGTGCCCTGAGACTTCCCGTCGGCCGCCGCGGTCAGAGCCCCCGCCTTGCCGCCGCTCGTGATGACCGCCTCGATGCCGGCGGCCGCCGCCATTCTCGCGGCGCGGACCTTCGACGCCATGCCGCCGGAGCCGAGGGGACCGGCGCCGCCCACCTCGAAGGGCAGGGTCTCGGAGGCGCGCACGCGGTCGATGAAGCGCGCCGAGGAGTCTTTCCGCGGATCGGCGGTGTAGAGCCCTTCCTGGTCGGTCAGCAGAATCAAGCGGTCGGCGTCGGAGAGGCCCGCCACCAGGGCCGAGAGCACGTCGTTGTCGCCGAACTTGATCTCGTCGACGGCGACGGTGTCGTTCTCGTTGATGACGGGCACGACGCCGAGGCGGAGCAGCTCGAAAAGCGTATTGCGGGCGTTGAGGTAGCGGTGGCGCTGCCGGAGGTCTTCCTGCGTGAGCAGCACCTGCGCGGCGGTCACGGCGCGGCGGGCGAAAGCCGCCTCCCAGACGCGCATGAGGCGGCTCTGGCCGACGGCGGCGGCGGCCTGCTTGGCGACCGTCGTCTTCGGGCGCTCGGACAGGCCGAGGCGCTGCCAGCCCGAAAGGATCGCGCCGGAGGAGACGACCAGCACCTCGTCGCCGCGCTTCTTGAGCGCGGAGACCTCGTTCGCCAAGCGCCGCACCGCGGCGGGGTCGAGCTTGCCGGGGCCGCCGGAAAGCACGCTCGAGCCGACCTTCATCACGATCCTCACCGGCCGATCATCTCCCGCGCCCGTTTGACGATGGGCAGCCACGGCGCGACCGCGTTCAAGACGGACTCGGCGACGCCGCGAATCAGGCCTCCGGTGCCGGACTCGGCCTTGGCGGCGTCCTCGGGAGGCGCGCCGCCGCTCTTCTTCGCTTTCGCCTCGGCGACGGTACGCTCGACCGAATCGATGAGACCGCCGAACATCGCGGCGACCGCCTCCTTGGAAGTGGCGCCCTTGCCCCGGCCGATGTCGGCGACGACCACCGTCGGCAGGGACAGCGTCCCGAGCTTCTCGCGTTCGCCGGCCTCGGCCAAATTAGCGCGGACCTTGGCCCGTTTCACGACGAACAGGCCGATCTCCACCTTTTTCTCGACGGAAGACGGGGGCATGAAAGAGGCGATGCTGTCTTTCAGCGCCTGGAGGTTGCTGCCGCGGGGTCCCGTCTCGTAGATGACGATGGGCGCGTCGACGATGATCTCGTGGATCACCACCACCGGCTCGGTGAGGCTCGCCATGTCGAGATTCACCTGCACGTCGCGCAGGCCGAGCGAGGTGTCGGCGGAAAAGCCTTCCGGGTTGCCGATGACGAAGCCCTTGAGCCGCCCGCGGCCCGTGAAGGGGGAGATACCGGCGGATTTCACGCGCACCGTCGTGTGCGTGACGAGCGGGCCCATCGTCTCCACGCCCTTTTTCACGATCGCGTTCAGTTGAACGTAGATCGCCGCCGCGCCGGCGCAAGCGAACATGAGGAAAACGACGAAAACCACGAATAGAATTTTGACGGCCCGCATGGCCCGCCAAGTATAGGCCGGGTCTCGAACGGCGTCAACGCGCTCTCCCTGGCACGGGGAAGGTTCTCTCCTTATAATAGGATCGTGCGTCTCCTGCTGTGCGTTCTAGCCCTTCTGTCCTCCGCCGCCGACATCAAGCCGCCCGAGCCCCCGTCCCACGAGGGGAAGGCCTCCTCCGGCGAGATGGTCATGCGGACCGACTCCGGCGAGCTCCGCTGGCAGCCCGGCTCGGCCGAGGTCGAGGTTCGCGACAAGAGCGGGGCCCTCGTCCACCGGATCCCGCTCGCCCGGCCGGACCGTCCGGCGCCGAAATCCGCGGAGGTTTCACTGCGGGCGCTCCTGCCTTCGAGCGGCAGCCATTTCCTCGTGGTCGAGGAGACGCGCAAGCCGGTCGGCCTCCATTTGAACGAGCGCCAGGGCGCGAATAAGCCGAAGGCCCTCGTCGTGCGCTCGCTGCTGCGTCTGGTCCACGAGTCGAGCAGAGTGATCTGGGAGCGCCGCACCGAGGATAAGACCGCGGTCGGCGACAGCCCCGACGCCCAGCATCTGCAGATCGCGCCCGACGGCACGACCGCGCTGCTCCTGCAGGACGTCGACCCGTACGCGAAGAACCGCCCGGTCCTGTCGGTGATCGACTCGGGCGGCCGCGAGACGCTGCGCCTCGACTACACGTCGTGGACGCGCGTCGACGAGTTCGCGCTTTCGCCCGACGGCAAGTCGCTCGCCGTCCACGGCTTCGGCCTGGTGCCGGAGGACGAGGAAATGTCGCGCGCGGTCGGCTTTTGGCGGATCGGCAAGAAGACGCCGAAGTGGGTCAAGGCGCTGCCTAGACTCCCCTCGCCTCGCCTGCGGCTCGCCGCGGTCGACGCGGACGGCGTCACCTGCTGCGTCGACACGCCCGACGGCTGGCTCGGCTACGGCGAGACGGGCGCCGCGAAGAAATTCTCCGCGGCCGAGATGCAGACCCGCTTCGGGATCAAGCCGTGACGCTCGCTCTCCTCGCGCTGCTTTGGGCCGCGCCGTGCTCGGCCGACGTGAACTCGATGCACCGGCGCTTCCTCGACGACCAGGCGAAGAAGATGAAGGACGAGGGCTACGCCCTCAAGAAGAAGGTCGTGGCACCGTCCTCCGACGGCGGAAAGCTCGCCGCCTACGTCTTCACCGACTCCACCGGGCAGTACGACCGGCTGATCGTCTGGCATCTCAAGAACAAGGCGGCGGGCAAGATCTACATCGAGCCGAGCTCCTCGTTCCGCGTCGAACTCGAGCGCGTCCACGACAAGGGAAAGTTCCCCGACCTCTACGGCGACGGCAGCCGGACGCTGGCGTACCGCACCTACGGCGGCGGCTCGAAAGCGCTGCATCTGGTGCGCTTCGTCGGCAATCGGCCGGAGCCCGAGCAGGCGCCCCTGCCGGAGGGCTACGTCGCCGACATCGACGGGGACGGCGCGATCGAGGTCGTCACGAGGTCGCTGCCGCTCGGCCGCCTCTACAGCATCGACTGCGGAGACTTCCACTCGCGCGCGGGGCAAAACGCGTGGAAAACGGTGATCTACGGCTTCGAGAAGGGGAAGCTCGTCGACGCCTCGGCCCGCTACGCGAGCTTCTACAACGAGCACATCGCGCAGCTCGAAGGCGACATCTCAGTCATGGACCCCCGGGCGAACCAGCGCTACGGCGAATTCATGGGCGCGGCGCTCGCGATCTACTTCGACCACGCCCAAAAGGGCATGCCGCGCCAAGGCTGGGCCCGGTTCACGGAGCTTTTCCGCCCGGGCGACGGCGATCCCGCGGGGACCTCCGACTGCATCCGGCAAGCGAAGGAAGACGTGCGGCGGAAGCTGGGCCTTCCCGACGGCTGGTAGAGTCAATTTGGGGACAGTCCCACAGCTGTCCAGCTAAAACTCCAG
>JACRDR010000239.1 GCA_016212845.1 Elusimicrobiota bacterium | reverse complement strand
GTCCGCCGAGCAGGACATCGTCGTCGCCGAGCAGCGCGTGAAGGAAGCGCGGTTCCTCTTTTTCCCCGAGCTCGGCCTCCAGTCTTCGGCCTCGCGCTACGACGCGCGCTACCCGTTCGCGCTCGCGCCCGAGTACCGCTCGGTGCTTCTCTTCCCGTCCGACTACGACGCGATCTTCTCCGGCCGCGCGTATCTCCGCCAGCCCATCTACGAGGGCGGGCGCACCACCAACCTCCTCAAGCTCGCGCAAACCGCGCTGAAGCAGGCGCAGACGCAGTACGACGCGGTGAAGCTCGACACCGGCTACAACACGCGCCGGGTCTTCTACCGCCTCATCCTCGCGCAGGAGCTGCACTCGGCGATCTCCAAGCGCGCGGAGGCGGTCTCCTCCGTCCTCAAGCGCGGCCTTTCCGGCTGGGATCGCGTCGAGGTCGAGGCGCAGGCGGCGGAGCTGCGCGCCCGCGAGAACGAGGCCGCCCACTCCGAGGACTCGGCCCGCCTCGACCTCCTCAAGAACCTCAATCTCGAGCTCGACACGCCGATCCGCGTGGTCGGGGGACTCGAGACGAAGGCGGTCGAGATCGATCTCGACCGCGCGACGCTGTGGGCGACGGAGCTCCGGCCCGAGCTGCAGGCGGAGACTTACCGCGCGCAGGCCGACGCGATATCCATCAACCTCGCCATCGGCAAGCGCAGCCCGACTCTCGAGATGGGCGCCGACTACGAAGTCACCGGACAGAAGTTCCCCCTCCGCCAGAACAACTGGGACCTGACCGTCGGCCTCAAGATCCCTTTCAGCTACGATTTCTGGACGCAGCTCCGGCAGAAGAAGGCCGAGCAGCGCCAAGGCGACATCAAGCGCGCCGAGATCCACGACAAGGTGCGCCTCGAAGTGCGCCAGGCGTTCGAGGATCTCCAGTTCTGGCAGCGCGAGTGGCCCGCCCGCGAGGAAGAGTACTCGCGCTTAAAGACGCTTTCGGACGGCATCTCGACGCAAGGCCAGGGACTGCCCGCGCTGCGCGCGCAGCTCGGCATCCTCGGCGCGCAGGAGCGCTGGCTCTCCGCCGTCCACGAGCACATCCTGGCGCGCGCCCGCCTCGAGCGCGCGGTCGGCCGCAAGCTCTAACGTGCGCCTCGCCGCTCTCGCCCTGCTCCTTTTCGCCGCCCCGGCGCGGGCCCTGCCGCCCGGGCCCGACGCGCTGCTGCGCGACCACCTTTGGCGCCAGCTCACCGCGCTGCCCAAGGGCGAGCGCCCCACCGTCGGCCTCGTCCTCTCCGCGGGCGCGCTGCGCGGCATGACGCACGTCGGCGTGCTGCAGGTGCTCGAGGACTCGGGCTTTCCCGTCGACGTGGTCGCCGGCACCTCCGCCGGCGCAGTCATCGGCGCGTTCTACTCGGCCGGCGTCCCGCTCTCGCGGCTGTGGGACATCCGCAACCGCGTGAACCTCGGCTCGGGCTCCAATTACAACTCCGTGCGCCTCGTGACGCTCGTGCTCGCCGACAGCCTGCTCTCGACCAGCAACATGGAGAAGATCATCGTCGACGAGCTCGGCGACATCCAGTTCCACCAGCTCAAGAAGCCGTTCGGCTGCGTCGCGATGGACTTAAAGACCGGCGAGAAGATCGTCTTCCGGTCGGGCCCGCTCGCGCCCGCGGTGCGCAGCAGCATGAACCTCCCCGGCATCTTCGAGCCCGTGGTCTACCGTCACCGCTACCTGGTCGACGGCGGCGTCGTGGACTACGTGCCGACCGACGTCGCGCGGCTGCTCGGCGCCGACTGGGTGCTGGCCAGCGTCGCCGAGGGCGACTTCACCAAGTTCCAGCCGAAGAACGTCCTGAGCATCCTCGAGCAGATCTTCGACATCCGCGGCTCGATCATGTCGCGCGAGCAGCGAAAGCTCGCCGACGCGCTCATCGAGCCCGCGGTCGGCGACATCGAGTTCTACGACACCGGCCGCGCCGGGGAGGCGATGGACAAGGGCGTCATCGCCGCGCACGACAAGATGCCCGAGATTCAGGAGCAGTTCATCCTGTACTCGATGCCCCGTCTGGCGCGAAAGTGGCGCCCGGGAGCGAACCCGTGAGGCTCGCCCTACTCGCGCTCGCGCTGCTGTCGGGCTGCGCCGGCATCCGCAAGCCGTCGCCCGCGCTCGACAACGCGCGGGCGCTGTTCGAGGCTCATCGCTACGGCGACGTCGTCTCGCTCTTGTCGGACAGCGAGCTGCGCACGCTGCGGGCGAAGGAGCTCCCGCGCGGCTACGAGCTCCTCGGCCAGAGCCAGGAGCGCGTGGGGCAGGCCCAGGCCGCGCTCCGCACCTACCAGAGCGGTGTCGCCCAGTATCCGAAGGACATCAACCTGCTGACTCATCTCGGGAACCTTCTACACACGGGCGAGCTCGACGAGCAGGCGCGCCCGTTCTACGAGCGCATCCTCAAGCTCTCCCCCGCCAACGCCGCCGCGCATCTCGGCCTCGCCGAAACCGAGTACCGCCTCGGCTTCCTCGAGCGCTCGGCCGACCACTACGCCGCGACGATCAAGGAATGGAAGGACCAGCCCAAGCTTTGGCTCGACTACGCGCAGGTGCTGAGCGACCGGCGGAAGTACGGCGAGGCCTTCGACGCCGCCGGCAAGGCTGCCGCGCTCTCCGACACCGCCGCGGCCCGCGCCCTTCGCGCCGAGATCCTCTGGAAGCTCGATCGCCGCCCCGAGGCCTTCGCCGAGCTCGACGCGGCGCAGAAGCTCGAGTCCTCCCGCATCGACTTCGCCCAGCGCCGCGCGCTGTGGGCGCTGGAGGCCGGCGAGTTCGAGCGCGCGAACGCCGCCGCGGTCCTCGTGCTCAACATGAAGGCCGACGATCCGCTCGGCCTGTGGGTGCGCGGCGCCTCGCTCCTGCGCCGCGGCCGCTCCGCCGAGGCTCGCCGCGATCTCGAGCGCGCCGCCGCGCAGAAGACAGCGCCCTTCGTCGCGGCCACCGCTCAGCGCCTGCTGGAGAGCCTGCGATGAAGTTCTGGAAGCTCAGCGGCGCGGGCAACGATTTCGTCCTTTTCGACGGCGGCGCGGCCCCTTCGCGCGCGCGCGTGGCCGAGCTCTGCGACCGACGGAGCGGCGTGGGAGCCGACGGCGTCCTTCGCGTGCGGCGCGGCTCGGTGGACTACTGGAACGCCGACGGTTCCAGGGCTTTCTGCGGCAACGGCACCCGCTGCGCGGCCTGGTGGCTTCGGCTGCGGGGCGGGCCGGCGAACACGCGCCTGCGCACCGAAGCGGGGCTCGTCGACGCCTCGGTCGTCGGACGCGAGCGCGTGGCCGTGAGCATGCCGGCGCCCAAAGGCCTTCGGCTCGGGCTGGAGCTGGCCGCGGCGGGCCGGGCTTGGCTCGTCCACCACGCGGTGGTTGGAGTCCCGCACGCGCTCGTCGAAGTCGACGGCCTCTCGAAGTTCCCCGTCGTCGAGGTCGGCCGGGCCCTGCGCCGCCACGCGGCTTTCGGCAAGGCGGGCGCCAACGCGAATTTCGTCGAACGGCTCGGGAACGGCTCCTACGCCCTCCGAACCTACGAGCGGGGCGTCGAGGACGAAACCCTCGCCTGCGGCAGCGGCGCGACCGCGACCGCCTACATTTTGGAGTCGATCGGGCGGGACCGGCTCCCCATACGGCTGCGCGTGCGCGGAGGCGACGTCCTCGTCGCCTCGCGCAGAGACGGCCGGATCTGGCTCGAGGGTCCCGCACGCGTGACCTTCACGGGAGAGGTTCCATGAGACTCGAAGGCTCGTTTCCGGCGATGATCACTCCGTTCAAGAAGGGGCTCCTCGATGAGCCCGCGCTGCGCGCCCATGCCCGCCGGCTCATCGCGGGCGGCTCCTCCGGGCTCGTGCCCTGCGGCTCCACCGGCGAGGCGGCGACCCTGACGCCCGCCGAGTACAAGCGCGTCGTCGCGGTCGTCCTGGAGGAGGCGCGCGGGCGCGTGCCCGTCATCGCCGGCGTGGGCACCAACGCGACCTGGCGCGCCGTCGAGACCGCGCAGACCGCCGCCGCCCTAGGCGCCGACGCCCTGCTCGGACTCGTTCCCTACTATAACAAGCCCACGCAGGAAGGCATGACGGCGCATTTCTCGGCGCTGGCGAAGGCCACCCGCCTGCCAATTATCCTTTACAATATCCCCG
>JACRDR010000238.1 GCA_016212845.1 Elusimicrobiota bacterium | reverse complement strand
AGGGCGAGGAGCTCGCGCCGCACGCGGTCGAACTTTCGCGAGTCCTCTAGCACCGACAGCGCCGCGGCGGCGACCGATTCGCCGGTCGCGTCGCGCTGGATGAGCTCGGGCACGAGCGCCTTGCCGGCGAGCAGGTTCGCCATCGAGATGTAGGGCACCTTCACGATCGCGCGGGCGATCGCGTAGGTCGGCCAGGACAGCTTGTAGATGACGACCATCGGAAGGCCGAGCAGCGCGTTCTCGAGCGTCGCGGTGCCCGACGAGGTCAGGACGAAGTCCATGGAGGCGCGGCGGCGGTAGTCGGTCTCGCGGACGAGCTCGAGGCCCTGGGAGGTCGCGGCGGCGTAGTCCGAGTCGGGCAGGCTGCCGGCGGCGAAGACCGTCGCCGTAAGACTCGGGTAGTCCTTGCGGATGCGCTCGAGCGCCTCGAGGAAGACGGGCAGATGGCGCGTCACCTCGCCCTTGCGGCTGCCGGGCAGCAGGCCGATCTTGAGTCCGGAGCGCTCCTTGGCGGCCTTGGGTTCGGGGAGAAGATCGAGGAGCGGGTGCCCGACGAAAGAATGGGCGATTCTCGCCTCGTGATAGACGCGCCGCTCGAAGGGGAAGATCAGAAGCATCCGCGAGATGAAGCGCTTGAGCACCTTCAGTCGGCCGGGGCGGCTGGCCCAGACCTGCGGGCTGATGAAGTAGAAAGCGGGGACGCCCGCGCGCTTGGCCAGGGGGAGCACCCGGCGGTTGAAGCCGTAGTAGTCGATGCAGACGAGGGCGAGAGGGCGCTCGCGAAGCAGGAACTCGCCCACGCGGCGCAGGAGCGCGAGCAGGCGGGGGAGCTGCCGCAGCGGTTCGACGAAGCCGACGATGCCGAGCGAGGCGAGGTCCTCGAAAAAGACGTCGGCCTCCTTCTCGAGAAGCTTGCCGCCGATCGCCGCGATCTTTAAGCCCGGTTCCCTGTGTTTGAGCGCCCGTGCCAGGCGCGAGCCGTGGAGGTCGCCGGAGGGGTCTCCGGCCGTGATCAGGATGTACTTCGGCCGAGTCATTCCTTCCCGAGGACGGTGTTGGTGGCGGTGCGCGCGATCTGCTGGGCCCACGGAGGCAAAATGGAGCGCGTCTGCTTGTGCTCGGAGAGCTCGTAGCGCTCGAGCTCCTCGGTGATCTGCAGCGCGAGCTTGAGGGCCTCGAGGCCGTGCTCGCCCGAGGGCCAGGGCTTGCGGTTATGCCGGATGCAGTCGACGAAGTGGAGCAGCTCGCTTCTGAGCGGCTCGGTCTTGTCGAGCTTCGGGCTCTGCAGGTCCACGTCGGAGAGTGATTTGATGACGGGCGCCTTCTTGCGCGCCACCTTGAGGCTGCCGCTGGCGTAGTCGACGGAGATGTAGGAGTCTTCCTGGAAGACGCGGATCTTGCGCGATTTGGCGAGCGAGACGCGGCTCGCGGTGACGTCGGCCACGCAGCCGGTCTTGAAGCGGACGCGCACGTTGCAGATGTCCTCGTGCTTCGACAGGAGGCTCGCGCCGATCGCTTCGAGGCTCTCGACCTCGGAGCCGACCAGCGTCAGCAGGATGTCGAGGTCGTGGATCATGAGGTCGAGCACGACGCCGATCTGCGAGACGCGGGGGTCGTAGGGCCCGAGGCGCTCGACGGTGATGAAGCGGGGATGGCGGATGTGGCGGATCGCCTCGAGCACCGCCGGGTTGAACCGCTCGACGTGGCCGACCTGCAGCACGACTTTCTTCTGCTCGGAGAGCTCGAGCAGGCTTCGGGCTTCCACGAGCGAGCTGGCGATCGGCTTCTCGATGAGGACGTGGACTCCGGCCTCGAGCGCGGCGCGGCCGACGGGGAAATGGAGCTCGGTGGGCACCGCGATGATCGCGGCGTCGACCTGCTTGAGGAGGTCCTCGTGGTTGCGGTAGGCGACGGTGCCCGCGCGCCACGCGACGAGCTGGGCGCGCCAGAGGTTGACGTCGCAGACGCCCGCGAGCTGGACGCCCGGGAGCTTGCCCAAGATGCGCGCGTGGTGGCCGCCGATCTTCCCGGCGCCGATGACGCCGACTCGGATATTTGAGCTCACGCGGGTTTCTCCTCGAGACCCACGACGCAAAGCTTCTGGGTGTCGGCTTTCTTTAAGAACTCGTCCTTGTCGAAGATGATCGTCTTGCCGGCCTCGATGGCGAGCACGCTCGCGCCGGCCTTGGCCAGCGTCTCGAGCGTCTGCAGGCCGATGACGGGGATGTCGAAGCGGAAATCCTGCTTCGGCTTGGCGACCTTCACCACCACGAGCCCGCCCTTGCCCTTCGCGAGCTCTCCCGCCCTGAGCACGCAAGAGTCGGTGCCTTCCATCCCCTCCACGGCCACGATCGCGTTCTGGCCGGCCACAACGGTCTGGCCGATGTCGAAGCCCGCGACCGCCTTCGCCGCGCGCCAGCCCAGGTCGATGTCCATCGACTCGGCGGCGGACGGTTTCCGTTTGGTCATCGCGCCCGAGGTCGCCATGAGATCGGAGAGGTACTGGTGCGACGGCAGGAGGGTGATGCCGTCTTTGGCGAACTCCTCGGCGACCGCCGCCAGGATGGTGTCGGTGCGCTTGTCCTTGAGCCGTCCGAGGAGCTTCATCGCCCGCAGGTCGGGCATCACGCCGCCGAACACCGAGGCGTGCTGGACCTTGCCCGCCATCACGGCCTCGGTCACGCCCTCGGACTTGAAGATCTCGATCGGCTTGTTGATCTGGCCCAGCTTGAACTGCTCGAAGCGCTTCACCTTCTTGCCGAGCGCGGGATCGGTGACGCCGGAGATGCCGAGGGCGATCACTTCCAGCCCCCGGCGCGCCGCCGCCTCCGCGACCAGGATCGGGAACTGGCCCGACCCGGCGATGATGCCGAGTTTAGGCATCTCCCTCGACGGAGCCGTCGGCGGCCGCGCGCATGAGTCCGCGCTTGGAGGGCGCCTCGATGAAGCGGATCCACTCCTGGACTTCGGGGCACGGGTTGCCCGCCTTGAGCTTGGCGACCGCGTCCGCCATGGTGAGGCTCTGCATAAATAGCGTCTTGTAGGCGTCTTTCACCGCCGACATCGCGTCGCGGGAGATGCCCGCCCGCCGCATGCCGAGGATGTTGAGCCCGCGCAGCTGGGCGCGATCGCCCTGCGTGTTGCAGAACGGCAGGACGTCCTGGCCGTTCATCGAGCCGCCGCCGAGCATGGCCAAGCGTCCGATGCGGGCGAATTGATGGATCGCGCAGATGCCGCCCAAGACGGCGTGGTCGCCGACCTCGATGTGCCCCGCGAGCGCGACCGAGTTCACCACGATGACGCCGTTGCCGATCCGGCAGTCGTGCGCCACGTGGGAGTAGGCCATGAACAGGCAGTTCGAGCCGATCCGGGTCTCGCCGGTGTGCGTCGTGCCGCGGTTGATCGTCACGCACTCGCGCACGGTGTTGTTGTCGCCCATGATCAGCCGCGTCTTCTCGCCCGCGTATTTCAGGTCCTGCGGGGCGGTGCCGACGTAGCAGCCGGGGTGGAGCGTGTTGTTCTTGCCGACGGTCGCGTGCTCGACGACGGCGTGCGCGCCGACCTTCGTGCCGGGGCCGATGACGACGTCCTCGCCGATGATCGCGTAGGGGCCGACGACGACGCTCGGGTCGAGCTGCGCCGAGGGGTGGACGACCGCCGCGGCGTGGATGTGGTTCTGAGCCAAGGTCGCGCTCATGACTTGGGCGCGAGGACGAAGGACAGGTCGACCTCGGTGCAGAGATTGCCGTCGACGTACGCCTCGCCGCGCGCGCGACCGGCGCGTCCGCCCATCCGCACCATCTCCACCTGGAGGCGGAGGAGCGAGCCCGGCTTCACCGGCTGGCGGAACTTGCAGTTCTCGATCCCGAGGAAGTAGGCGATCTTGCCGTCGAGGCCGCCGCCGGAGAGCATCAGGACGCAGGCGGTCTGCGCGAGCGCCTCGACGATGAGGACGCCGGGCATGATCGGATGGCCGGGGAAGTGGCCCTGGAAAAAGTGCTCGTTCATCGTCGTGCCCTTCAGGCCGACGGCGCGCTTCTTCTCCTCGAGGATGTGGCACTTATCCACGAGCAGGAAAGGGTAGCGGTGCGGGATCGTCTTCTCGATCTCCACCGCGTCCAGCGTGCGGATGGGAGCGGCGTTCCAGTCCACCGGAGCCGGCGCGGGCTGCCCTAAAGGGCTCTCCGGGCCCTGGCCCGGGTGCGTCTCAGTCTCGGTCGTCATAGTCGTTCTCCTTACTTCAGAGCCGCGGCGGGCTGCTTGCGCATCTTCGCGGCGGCCTCGTTGAGCCTCTTGGCGAACTCGATGTTGTGCGCGTGGCCGCAGCGCGTCGCCTCGATGCGTACGTTGAGGAGCGAACGGCCGATCAGCGTGAGGTCGCCGATCAGGTCGAGCACCTTGTGGCGGACGAACTCGTCGGGGAAGCGCAGCCCCTCCGCGTTCGTGTGGAACTTGTCGCGGCCGATGACGACCGCGTTTTCGAGGGAGCCGCCCTGGGCCAAGCCTTGCGACTTCAGAAACTGCACCTCGTGCTCGAAGCAGAAGGTGCGGGCCGGCGCCACGGCTGCGGCGTAGCCGGCGGTGTCCATCACGAACTCGAGCGTGAGCTTCGGCACGAGCGGATGGTCGTGGATGATGGTCGCCGCGATTTCGAAGCGGTCGGAGGGCGTCGCGCGGTAGGAGGAGCCTTTGTCCTCGTACGTGACCTCGCCGGGGATCGTCAGCAGGCGCTTGGGCGAGTCGGGGTACGTCTTGATGCCCGCCTGCATGAGCGCCTTGAAGAAGGGCAGGGAGGAACCGTCCATCGCCGGCGGCTCGTTGGCGGTGACCAGGATGTCGAGGTTGTCGATGCCGAGGCCGGTCGCGGCCGAGAGCACGTGCTCGACGGTGTGGACCTTCGCCTCGTGTAGGCCGAGGTTCGTGCCGCGCACGGTGGCGACGACGAAGCCGAGGCGGGCCGGGATCATCGGCGTCCCGGGCAGGTCGGTGCGGAAGAAGCGGATGCCGGAGTTGGCCGGCGCGGACCGGAAGGTGAGCCGGGTCTTGCAGCCGGTGTGCAGGCCGATGCCCTCGAGAGTGGCTTCCTCGAGAATCGTGGTCTGCCCTAAAGGGCGCTCCTGACGCTTCGCGTCAGGGTGGGCTGCGATCTCGGTGCGGCGGTTCTTATCCGGCATGAGTACCCTCCCGGGACTTGGACAACTCCTTCACGGTATCGAATAGCTCCGGCAGCCGGTTGAACAGCGCCTGGAGCTTCATCGCCTCGCGGTGGGGCCGCGAGGGCGTGCCGAAGACGATGGCCTTCGGCGCGAGATCGGTCATGACGCCGGTCTGGGCGGTCACGATGGCGCCGTCGCCGATCGTGAGGTGGCCCGCGATGCCGACCTGTCCGGCGAGCGTGACTTGATTGCCGAGCTTGGTGGAGCCGGCGATGCCGACGTGGCTCACGATGAGGCAGTTGCGGCCGGTCTGGACGTTGTGGCCGAGTTGCACGAGATTGTCGATTTTGGTGCCCGCGCCGATCTTGGTTGGGCCCGTGTTGCCGCGGTCGATCGAGACGTTGGAGCCGATCTCCACGTCGTTTTCGAGCACGACGTTGCCGACCTGCGGGACTTTGCGGTGCTGGCCGGTCTTCATGTCGGTCGCGTAGCCGTAGCCGTCGGAGCCGACCACCGTGCCGGAGTGAATGATGCAGCGATCGCCCACGACGCAGTCCTCGCGGATCACGACCTGGGGATAGATGCGACATTCCTTCCCCACCTTCGCGTTTCGTCCGAGGTAGACCTGGGGACCGAGGACGGTGCCGTCGCCTACCATGGCGCCGGCTTCGACGACGGTGAAGGCGCCGATGGAGACGTCGCGGCCGAGCCTCGCCTCGGGATGCACGTCGGCTTTCGGGCTGACGCCGGGGGCGGGCTTGGGATTCTGCCGGGCCTCGATGTCCTGCAAGATGTACGCGAAGCCCCACTTGGGCTCGTGGGTCCAAATGCGGTTGGCCGGACCGCCCTGCAGCTTGCCCTTGGCTTCCTTGGGGAGGAACACGCAGCCCGCCTTCGACGCGGAGACCTGCGCGGCGTACTTCGGGTTCTCGAGGAACGCGACGTCCTTGGGGCCCGCCTCGGCCAAGCTCGCGCCGCTCTCCACCACGTAGTTCGCGTCGCCTTCCAGCTCGCCGCCGGTGGCCTTGGCGAGCTCTCCCAGAGTGATCTTCATGGAACCTCGACTACGACTTCAGCTTCTTGATGACCTTGTCCGTCAAATCCATCGCCTGGTGGCCGAACAGGATCTGCGAGCGGTCGACGACCACGCTCACGCCCTCGTCGCGCGCCACTTCCTGCACCGCGCGGTAAATCTTGCCGAGAAGGATCTCGGTCTTCTTCTCCTCGAGCTCGAGCAGGTTCTTCTCGACCTGGCCTTGATAGACCTTGAACTCGGCGTCCTTGTCCTGCAGGACCTTCGAGCGCTCAGCGAGCTTGCTCTCGATCTCGGGGAGCGACGCCGCCGCCTCGAGCGCCGCCTTCGGCGGCTGCACGACGATCGGCTCGGGCGAGAGGCCCGGGAGATTGATGATGAGCGGCGCGCCCGGGTCTTCTTTCGGCGTCTCGGCCGCCGTGGTCGAGGGGTTCAGGAGGCTCGTCAGCACCGCGGTGGCGGTGTCGACCGCGACCTCGGTCCCGGTGGAGGCGGCGGCGGCCGCCGGCTCGATCTTGCTCGTGTCGGCGGCCGCCGTAATCGTCTCGGTCGAGACCGCCGGCGTGACGGGAGGCGCGGGCGCCGGGACGACGGGAGCCGGCGGGTTCGCCTGGATGCCGGCCGCGAGTTTGGAGGCGGCGTCACGCTCCATGCGGAGCCGGATGACGTCGGCGCGCAGGCCGATTAGTTCGGCCTTGCGGAGATTGACCTGGTCCTCGGCCTGCCGGAGGACCTCCTCGAAGTTCTGCTTCGCCTTCTGCGTCTCCGGGTACATCCGGAACAGCTTCTGCATGTCGACGTAGCCGATGTTGCCGCGCTGCGCCTTGTTCTCTTCGAGAGAGACCTCTAGCGCGCTCGCGCGGAGCGCCAACGCGCACAGAATCACCGCGATCGCCGTTCTCATCAAGCTCCTTCCTTCCCGGAAATCATTAGAAAAGGTTCCCAATTCCGAAGTTGATTTGGTAGAGGCGCTCGCCCGGCCGGTGGTTGAGGCCGTAGCCCCAGTCCAGACGGATCGGGAACGCCGGCGTCACGAACCGGATGCCGAAGCCGACGTCCTGGCGGATGTCCCGCTCGCCCGAGCCGATGCGCATGTGCACCGACCGCATGTTGTCCCAGGTCGTGCCCGCGTCGTAGAAAGTGACGAACTTCACGATGGTCTTCTTGCGCTCGCGCGCCAGCGGGAAGCCGAACTCGACGTTGAAGACGTCGTAGACCTTGCCGCCGTCCGGCCGGCCGACCTCGCCCGAGATCGAGTAGCCGCGGAGCGTGTCCTGGCCGCCGAGGAAGAACCGGTTGAAGACCGGGACTTCCTTCGTCTCGCCGAACTGCGTGACGTACGCCGCGCGGTTGGCGAACGTCAGCACGAACGGGTAGTCGTTGACCGACCACAGGTGGAAGTGGGCCGAGTTGTTGATGCTCGGGCTGAAGAAGTGGATGTCGCCCTGGAAGATCGGGCCGCCCGCCATGGTGAAGCCGATCGAGTGCCGCTGGCCGCGCGTAGGGTCCCAGATGCTGTCGCGCGTGTCGATCGCCGCCTCCGCGCCGAAAGAGGAGTGGATCGACGTGCTTTCGGGAAGCTGCGTCAGGAACTGGCTGTCGACGTTCGAGATCGAGATCTTCTGGAACGTGTAGGTGAAATTGAGCTGGTACTTGTCTTCTGAGAAGCGCGGGCCGAGGCGCATCGAGCCGCCGAGGCGCTTGTCCACGTAGCCCGCGCTCTCGGACTGGAAGGGCCGCAGGCGCCGGGTGTTGAAGAGGTCGACGCCGAGCGAGGTCGGCTTGCCGAACGTCCACGGCGTCGTCCACGAGAGCGAGTAGTCCTGCACGCGCGAGCCGAACTGCCACTGCACGCTGGCGCGCTGGGCGCGGCCGAAGAGGTTCATGTGCTGCAGCGACAGGGTGCCGATGAGGTCGTCCAGCGAGGAGAAGCCCGCGCCGGCGGTCAGGATGCCGGGCTTGCCTTCCGCGACTTCGAACGCGAGGTCGACCTTGTCCGGATCCGTCGGGCTCGTGAAGTCGAGCTGCACGTCGTCGATGAAGCCCAGGTTCATGATCTTTTCCTGGGACTTGCGGATCCTCGACGCCTGGAACGGCACACCTTCCTTCTGCACGATCTCGCGGCGGATGACGTGCGTCTTCGTCGCCTTGTTGCCCTCGACGTCGATGTGGTCCACGTAGATGACCGGGCCTTCGATCACGTCGAAGTTCACGTCCATCTGCTTCGTCTCTTCGTTGTAGGACTTGTCCGGCGAAACGCGGGCCT
>JACRDR010000234.1 GCA_016212845.1 Elusimicrobiota bacterium | reverse complement strand
CCCATCCCGAGGCCGACGACCTTCGTAAATCCCTGAACGGTGACGAGGATGCGCTCCGGGGCGAGCCAGCGGTGGAAGACGCCCTTGGCGTGCGCCGCCTCGAGCGCGAGGCAGGCCGGCTCGAGGATTTGGGCCGCGCGCGCCGCGCCGAGGGGAGCGGCGGCGAGCTCGGCGGCGGTCTTGCCGTGGCAGCGCTCGTAGACGAGGACGACGTCTTCGCCGTCCTCGAGGATCTCGTAGAACTCGAGCAGCGCCGGGTGCGCGAGCGCGGCCGCGGCGCGAGGGGCGGCCGCCAGCTGCTTTCGGCGCGCGGCGTCGCCGCCCTTCATGCGGTGCACGAGGACGAGGCGCCCGAGGCGCTTGTCCCGCGCCTCGATCAACTGGGCGGTGTCCGAGCGGGCCAGGACCCGCTCGATCTCGTACTTGTCGGCGAAGGAGAGCGCGGCCGCGGGCTTGGGCTCCGCCGGGACCGGGTGGGCGGCCGCCGTTTGCGGCGAAAGCTGAGCCGGGCGCAGGCGCCACGCGAGCAGGGCGAACACGACGCCCGCGGCGATGAGAATCGGGCTGGCGATCCGGCTCTTGTGCTTTAAGTCCGCCCCGACGAGGTCCGTGTCGAGTTCGAGCGAGGGCCGGGCGGCCGGGCGGCGGGCGGCCTGCAGCGGCGCGGGCTGCGCGACGGGATCGTGCTCGTGCGTATTCGCGTACTCGATGAGGGCGCTCACCCGCCGGTCGTTGACGACGGTGTCGAGCGAGGCGCGGAGCTTCGCGTCGTCCTTCATCCAGACCAGGAGGGGCTGAAATTCGTTCGAGGCTTGGAGCTTGTGGAACATGCCGCTGAAGTCGCCGTCCTGCTGGTAGTCGTCCCAGATCTTCTTGAGCCCCGGGTCGGCGAGAAACCGGCGGCCGAACTCCGCGGCGAGGGGGTCGTCCGCCTTGGCCGCCAGCATTTCGCGCAGGCCCGGCGCGGTGAGATGCGCGATCGGGGCGGGGGCGTCGACGGCGAGTCTCGGATCGAAAGACGCGTCGAGCGGGGGGCGGAAGATCTCCGACTCGGCTCGCTTGGGGGCTTCGGGGAAGAGCAGGGGGTACAGCGCGGCGCCTATGCCTCCGCAGATCAGGACGACGGCGCCCCCGAAGAGGGCGGAGACCACCGAGATGGCCGATCCCCCGATGACCGGACGCTCTTCCATCTTCGTAGTATTGGCCCGGAGGCTTGCGTTGTCAATAAGCTTCTTTCCTTATAGGCACCCCTCCTGAAGGCCCCTTTCGGGGGGGGCCTGAAACGGGCCCTCCCAAATTGCTACCATCGGCCCGCGTGGGAAATTCCAACCGCGATATCGAGGAGATCCTCAAGTTCCAGACCGTGGCCGTAGTCGGCTGTTCGCCGAAGCGGGAACGGGCGTCCCATCAGGTGGCCGTCTACCTGATGGACGCCGGCTATAGGATTATCCCGGTGCATCCGGGGCATGCCCAGGTGCTCGGCGAGAAGTGCTACCCTAGCCTCGCGGACATCCCGGAGCCGATCGACGTCGTGGACATCTTCCGGAAGGCCGACGCCGTGCTGCCCATCGTGCAGCAGGCGATCGAGATCCGGGCGAAGGCCGTTTGGTTGCAGGACGGAATCGACGCCCCGGAGGCGGTGGAGTTGGCGCGCCGCCACGGGCTCAAGGTCGTCTCGAACGACTGCTTCATGCGCCAGCACCTGAGCCGATTGGGGAGGTAGTGATGCCCGTCAAGACCACCGCACCGAATTCCGCCGCGAAGTCCGTGAAGCAGCCGTCCGTCAACGGCGCCATGGCCGCGCACGAGGCCAACCCCTGGGCGCAGGCGATGGAGCAGCTGGACCGGGCCGCGCAGAAGCTCAACCTCGAGCCCTACATCGCCGAGCGCCTGCGCCACCCGAAGCGCATCCTCACCGTCTCCGTCCCCGTGAAGATGGACGACGGCTCGATCAAGTATTTCGAGGGCTACCGCGTGCAGCACAACCTCGACCGCGGCCCGGCCAAGGGCGGCATCCGCTTCCACCCGCAGGTCTCGATGGACGAGGTGAAGGCCCTCGCTTTCTGGATGACCATGAAATGCGCGGTCGTGAACCTTCCCTACGGCGGCGCGAAGGGCGGCGTCATCTGCAACCCGAAGGAGATGTCGATCGGCGAGATCGAGCGGCTCACCCGCCGCTACACCGCCGAGATCTCGATCATCATCGGCCCGGACAAGGACATCCCGGCGCCCGACGTGAACACCAACGAGCAGATCATGGGCTGGGTGATGGACACCTACTCGATGACCATCGGCTACTCCGCTCCCGGCGTCGTCACCGGCAAGCCGATCGAAGTCGGCGGCTCGCTCGGCCGCCGCGAGGCGACCGGCCGCGGCGTGTTCTACGTCACGCGCGAGCTCGCCGAGAAGCGCGGCTTCGACCTGCGGAAGGCTCCGGTCGCGATCCAGGGCTTCGGCAACGTCGGCATGAACGCCGCGAAGATCTTCCAGCAGCACGGCTGCAAGGTCGTCGCCGTCTCCGACGTCATGGGCGGCCTCTACAACGAGGACGGCCTCGACGTCGACCAGCTCATGGAATACCGCCGCAAGCACGAGTCCATCGCGAAGTTCCCCAAGGCCGAGAAGATCCCCGCGGACAAGTTCGTCGAGGTCGAATGCGATATCCTCATCCCGGCCGCGATGGAGAACACGATCAACGGCGGGAACGCGGCGCGCATCAAGGCCAAGTACATCATCGAGGGCGCCAACGGCCCGACGAGCAACGCGGCCGACCGCATCCTCAACCAGCGCGGCGTCACGGTCGTGCCGGACATTCTCGCCAACGCCGGCGGCGTCACGGTCTCTTACTTCGAGTGGGTGCAGGACATGCAGGCCTTCTTCTGGGACGAGAAGCAGGTGAACGCGAAGCTCCAGGACATCATCGTGAAGAGCTTCCGCGACATCTACGACATCCACGAGACGAACAAGGTGGACATGCGTCTCGCGGCGTTCATGCTCGGCCTGCGCCGCTTGGCTCAAGCCGTCCGCATTCGCGGCATGTTCCCGTAAGCGCGTGAAGCCGCGCGTACTCGTTACCCGGAACATCCCGGCGGAGTCGCTCGCCCTCTTGACGGCGCATTTCGACGTCGACTATCGGGACAAGTCGACGCCGATCCCTAGATCCGAACTGCTGCGGCGGGCGAAGAACGCCAAGGCGATCCTCTGCCTGCTTACCGAGCGCGTTAACGGCGAGCTGCTCGACGCCGCGCCCGACTGCCGGATCGTGTCGACGTTTTCCGTCGGGCTCGACCACGTGGACGTGCCCGAGTGTACCCGCCGGGGCGTGCTCGTCACGCACACCCCGGGCGTGCTGACCGAGACCTGCGCGGACTTCACCTGGGCGCTTCTGCTCGCCGCCTCGCGCCGGATCGTGGAAGGCGACTCGATGATGCGGCGAGGCCGCTACAAGGGCTGGGACCCGCTCATGCTGCTCGGGACTGACGTCCACAACAAGACGATCGGCATCCTGGGCTTCGGCCGGATCGGGCAGGCGGTCGCGAGACGCGCGGCCGGGTTCGACATGCGGGTGCTCTACTCCGACGTTCGGCGGGCGCCGGAGGCGGTGGAGCGCGACCTGCACGCCGAGTTCGTCGACGTCGAGCGGCTGCTCAAGGAATCCGATTTCGTCTGCCTCCACGCCGCGCTCGACCAGACGACGTACCATCTGCTCGACGAGCGGAGGCTGCGCATGATGAAGAGGAGCGCCTACCTGATCAACGGCGCTCGCGGTCCGATCGTCGACGAGAAGGCGCTCGTGAAGGCGCT
>JACRDR010000235.1 GCA_016212845.1 Elusimicrobiota bacterium | reverse complement strand
GATCGTGAGCATGCCCTGGCGCTTCACGTAGAACGGGTTCGGGAAGATCCGGACGCTGGAGAGCGCGTCGCCGGGATTTACCTGCTGGATCGCGAAGCTGGAGAAGTGGTTCGTCTCCGCGAAGACCTGGTTCGCGCCCGCGGAGACCGTCGTGGCCATCGGGACGCACGCGCCGCTGACCGGGTCGTAGCGCGAGATCGTGATGCGGCTGTTGTCGGTGATGCCGGCCTGCGGGGCCGGCGTGAGCGTGACGCCGAGGCCGATGCGCACCGGGAATCGGGGCTGGAGCGCCGGCGTCACGGTGATGTGGTAGGCCGCGTCGATCGCGCCGCATTTGCCGCCGATCGGAACGCGGGTCGAGACTTGGACCGTCACCGTCTGGTCGAAGGTGCCGGGGATGATGTCGAGCGAGATCGGACGGTCGGAGGCGCCGACCGTGCCGCGGATCTGCGCGCCTTGGCCGCTCGGGATCGTCTGCAGGATGTTCCCGGCTCCGCCTCCGCCGGTCGTCGTCGCCGTGACCGAGGCCGGAGTCGTCAGATGGTAGTTCTTGTTGCGCGCGGTCACCCGGACCTCGTAGTTCTTGTTCGTCGCCAGGCCCGTGATCGTGAGGCCGAGAGTGTTGGGGTAGCCCGCAAGGGACGGGACCGAGAACGCCAGGGCGGTGAAAACCCCGGAAGCGAAGGCCTGGCTCGAGTACTGCACCTGATACTCGGTGTCCGCCGGATTTTGGTTCGGGCTCCACGTGATGCTGATTGAGGCGGGACCGACCGCCGCTACCGTGAGGGTCGTGGGCGCCGCGGCGTCGGTGACCGTCGTGCCGAGCACCGTAAAGCCCGTGCCCAGCTGCTGGCCCTGGCCCTGGTTGAGGCCTCCTCCGTTGACCGCCTGGACCTCGAGCTTGTACTCGGTGTTCGGGACCGCGTTGTTGAAGTTGATCTGGGCGTTGGTGCCCGGGGCTTGGCCGTTGATGTCGCCCGGAGTGAGGAACGAGCCGTCCGAGACCTTCGTCGCGACCGACTTGAACTTCGACTCGGTGGTGTTGTTTCCGGTGTTGAAGTTGCCGGTGAAGCCGTTCTTGAAGACGTTGCAGAGGCTGACGCCGCAGGGGCCGTTCGCCGCGGCCGGCTGTTCGGCGAGGGTGTAGAAGGTCGGGCCTTCCTTGAGCGGCGCCTGCAGAGCGCCGGAGTTGCAGGTGGTCCCCCCGGTGTCGGCGCCGACGGAGACCGAGAACGTGCTGTTGGTGCGGAGGTTGGTCAGAAGGAACGAGTTGTCCGGCGGATTCGCTCCGATGGGCCCCACGCAACCTAGGACCGTGTTCGCGGAGGAGCTGAGGACTTTATACGACTGGGCGCCCGCGACCGCGTTCCAGGTCCACGAGATCTTGTCGGTGTCGACGGCGACGCCGTTGACGTTGGTGACGACCTGGGCGTGGCCCACCCTCGTCGTTAAAACGAGAAGAGACAGCCCCCAAAGCAGCCGTTCGCGGAAGCGCATAATGGAGCTTACCGCACGAGTTTATCGGCCGAGTGTTACAAAATCAATAACAATTTACGGACGCACCCGTTCTTTTAAGGGAAGGGACGGCGGCGGAAGCTAGGCCGCGACCGGGCGGGCGACGAGGACGCGCTGGGAAAGCCGCTCGAGCCCGAAGAGCAGGGCGGTGAAGCCGAAGTCGCCCAGAAGGCTGTTGCGGAAGAACGGGATCGCCGCCGTGAAGCATTCGGCGAGGCCCGCGCCGGTGCGCGGATAAAGGCCGCCGACCGCCCAGACGCCCGCGTTCGAGATCACGAAGAAGAGCACGGAGCCGACGAGGCACGCGCCCGCGATGCGTCCATTGGAGCGGTCGTTGCGGAGCATGCGGCCGAGGGCCGCGACGATCAGGAAGCCGGCGTAGACGAACGGGATCGTCTGATGGAAGCCGAGGACGGCGTCGCTCAGCACCAGGGCGCCGAGCGGAAGGAGGAAGGCCAAGGACGGGGCGAGCGAGGCGCCGCCGAGCAGGGCGATGGCCGTCAGCGGCGTGACGTTCGGCGGATGCGGGAGCAGCCGGGAGGCCGCCGCCAGGATGATGATGCCGATCGCGACGCGCGTAGAGGTCTTATCTTCCATGTCGGCGATTATACAAAAGATCATAGGAAACCCGCCAGGAATTCACCGCCGCCGCATGTCCCGAACGCTCCGCGCCGGACTATAACGGTGTCGTGGCCCACATACTCGCCGTCGACGACGACGCCGACGTCCTCGCGGTTATCCGTGCCACGCTCGGGGCCGCGGGACACCGGGTCGCCGAAGCCTCGAGCGCTCCGGAGGCGGCGAGGCTGCTCGCGGCCGCCCCCCGCTATCCGGATCTCCTCATCCTGGACCTCGTGATGCCCAGGCTCGACGGACTCACGCTCGCCGCGAGGCTGCGGCTCGACCCGCGGACGCGGGCGCTGCCGATCCTATTCGTATCCGGGCGCGGCGATCTGTCGGCGGTGTTCGGGGGCGCGCGGAACGTGCGCGGCGGGCTGCGGAAGCCGTTCGAGCCCAGGGAGCTCGTGGACGCGGTCGAGGCCGCGCTTACTGGACCTGCTTGGTCGCGTTAGCGCCGCGCTTGCCGTCGACGACGAAGGAGTACTTGTAGCTCCCGGGCAAGAGCGAGAGGCTGAGCTTCCAGACGCCCGAGGAGTCCTTCACCATCGACTGCTTGCCGCCGGTCCGAACCAGGAACGCGCCGCGCAGCTGCACGTCCTTCGCGTGGGGCGCGGAGTGCGTGAACTCCACCGCGATCGCGCGGACCTTCTTCGGCTCGGTCGAGGCCGCGGGCGCGGCCTTCTCGGTCTTCTGGGACGCGGTGATCGGTTCGGCGGTGTGCTTCGGGAGCGCCGCCGCGTGCACCGCGGGGCTGCCGGTCGGGCGGTCGGCGGCCTTGGGCTCCGGCGTCTTGGCCGCCGCGGTCTTAGCCTCGGCCTTCGGCTCCGCTTTCGGCTCGGCCTTTGCTTCCGCCTTTTTCGGCTCTTCAACCTTAGGCGGCTCGGCCTTGGGCGGCTCCTGCGCCGGCGGCGCGTCCGCCGCCGCCGCGCCCTTTTTCTTTACGACGGGCCGGGCCGGGACCTGGGCCAACGGCGGCGTCGCGATCCGCATGTAGAGCAGGCAGGCGACCGCGCCTCCGAAAAAGAGGACCATCACGGCGGCGAGGACGAGGAGGACGCCCCATACTTTCTTGGAAGGAGTCTTGGCCGGGGCGCCCGCGGGCGCGGGAGCCGTCTTCACGGCGGGCGCCACCGCCGCAGCTTCGGTCTTCTTTCCGAAAAATCCCATTGTTTTCAGTCTAGCCGATCGACTTATTTAAGTCAACTGATAGCGCTTGAGGATTTCCGGCCATTTTCCCTGCGCTTTCAGGATGATCTCCACCAGTTCGCGGAGGGCTCCGTCCCCCCCTTTGGCCTTCGTGACGTAGTCCGCGGCCTTCCGGACCTCGGGCCGCGCGTCGGCGACCGCGACGGAAAGGCCGACCCGGCGCATCGCCGGCACGTCGTGGAAGTCGTCGCCCACGAAGGCGGCCTCGTCTCCGGAAAGGCCGGCCTCTTTTAGGATCGCTTCGATGGCGGGCGCCTTGAAATGCGTCTCCTGCACCACGTAGGTCATCTTGAGCAGCTCGGCGCGAGCGGCCAAGCCGGCGGATTTTCGGCCGCTGATGATGCCCGTCCGGATGCCGAGCCCCGGGAGCCAGGCGAGCGCGATGCCGTCGCGCGAGTGCGTGCCCTTGAACTCGACGACGTTCCCGGCGTGATCGACGAAGTGGTAGAGCTTGCCGTCCGTCAGGACGCCGTCGGCGTCCATGAGCAGAAGCTTGATGCGGCGCGCTCGGCGATCGAGTTCTTTTTTCGTCACGAGGAAGCCGCGAATTTCGCGATCGCGGAGGCGGGGTCGGCGCCCAAGTCGAGGCGCACGGCGCGGCGCCCCCGCTTCTGAAGCGCCTGGAGGTCCCCCTCGGCCTGCGCGCTGATGAGGCGCGCGAAGCCGTACGGCTTTCCCGGGATCGGCGCGTCGGTTTGGGGCGACGTCGTCAGCACGAGAAAGATCCCCTTGTCGGCGGCGCCCTTGTGGAGCTGGCCGGTCGAGTGCAGGTAGCGCGGGCCGATCCCGAGCGTCACGGGACGCTTGAACCGCGCCCCCAGGGCGCGGCGGAGCGCCGAGAGCGCCTCGAGCTCCTTCGCGGTTCCGGGCACGAACGCGTTGATCGCGAAGGAGTCGCCGGGATGCGAGCGCTGGCCGAGCGAGATCGCATCCTCCCACGAAGCCGCCTTGGACGGCGCGGCCGGGGGCGCCGAGAGGATCGCCTTGGTCAGGTCTTTCGTCTCCTGCACGTTCGGCTGGTCGAACGGATTGACCCCGAGCGCGGCGCCGGCGGCGGCGGTCGCCACCTCCCAGCGCGCCACTTCCGCTCCGAGCTGGAAGCGGTCGCGCAGATTGAAGGTCAAGACCGGGCGCTTCTCGCGCTCGAGACGGGCGGCGAGCTCGTCTTGCGCCGCTTCGGCCTCGCCTTCCACGCGCACGTAGACGAAGACGCGGTCGTCGGAAGAAAGCGCCTCCGGCGCTTCTCCCCCGTCGATCGGGAGGATGCCCTTCCCTTCCTTGCCGGTCGACTCCGCGACGAGCTGCTCGAGCCACGCGCCGAAGCCGGCGACGCCGGGAGAGAGGATGAGGGTGACCTTGTCTCGGCCCGCCAGCGACGCTTCCGCGAGCCACGCTCCCAGCTGGAAGCCGGGGTTGTGCGAGGCGGGCCGGTCTGGGCCGCACTCCGCCAGGATTTTGAGTGCCGGGTCGAGCAGAGCCTTCGGGTCGAGGCCGAGGAGCGCCGCCGGCACCAGCCCGAACGGCGTCAGCGCGGAAAAGCGGCCGCCGACGTCGGCGGGGCTCAGGAAGACCTTCCTGAATCCGCGGTCCTTGGCCTGGCGTTCGAACGGCGTGCCGGGGTCGGTGATCGCGACGAAGCGCGAGCCGCCTTTCGCCTCGGCGAAAAAGTACTCGAACAGCGAGGCGGTCTCGGTGGTCGAGCCGGACTTCGAGGCGACGACGAAGATCGTCTTCGCCGGGTCGATGGCTCTGCGCGTCGCGAGCACGGCGTCGGGGTGCGTCAGGTCCAAGACGGTGAGCTTGGGATAGCCGGGTTTCGGTCCGAAGGTGCGCGCGAGGAGATCGGGGAAGAGGCTCGAGCCGCCCATGCCGAGCAGCACGACGTCTTTCACGCCTTCGCGCTTGAGTTCCTCGGCGAACGCGGTGAACTCGGCGCAGCGGGCCGCCATCGCTTTCGGCGCCTCGAGCCAGCCCAGCCGGTCGACGAGCTCCGGCGGGACGGGCACGCCGGGCTTCCACAGGGAGGCGTCCTTGGCCCAAAGCCTCTTGGCGGCGTCGGCTTGGTCCCAGTCGCGCAGGCGCCGGTCGACGCCGGGCACGTTGCCGGTCGCGTCCACGGTCCTCATCGGGAGTAGTGGGCCTCGATATCGAGGACCTTCTGCTTGCGGCGGACGTGGCGCTCGGCCTCGGAGAACTTCGCTCCGAGGAAGGAACCGAGGATCTCGAACGCGAGGTTCACGCCGATGATGCGGGCGCCCAGGCAGAGCACGTTCATGTCGT
>JACRDR010000253.1 GCA_016212845.1 Elusimicrobiota bacterium | reverse complement strand
GCGCGCGATGGGCGGCGACGAGCCGCTCGTCGACCATCTCCCGGAGAACGTCGTCGCCCGGAAGCCGGATCCGCTTGATCTCGTGGCTGGTCCGGAAGCCGTCGAAGAAGTGGACGAAGGGCACCCGGGCCTCGAGCGTCGCCGCGTGGGCGACGATCGCGAAGTCCGCCGCCTCCTGCACGGAGGCGGAGCACAGCATGCCCCAGCCGGAGGCCCGCGCGGCCATCACGTCCGAGTGGTCGCCGAAGATCGAAAGCGCGTGGGTGGCGAGCGACCGGGCCGCCACGTGAAAGACCGCCGGGGTCAGTTCGCCCGCGATCTTGTACATGTTGGGGATCATCAGCAGGAGGCCCTGCGACGAGGTGAACGTCGTCGCCAGAGACCCCGCCTGGAGGGCGCCGTGGACCGCGCCGGCGGCGCCGCCCTCGCTTTGCATCTCGACGATCGCCGGGATCGAACCCCAGACGTTTCGTCGTCCCTCGCTGGACCACTGATCGCACCATTCTCCCATGCTGGAGGACGGCGTGATCGGATAGATCGCGGCCGCCTCGCTCAGGCGGTACGCGACGTCGGCGGCGGCCTGATTTCCATCCACGATGACGAGGGTTTCCTGGGATTCCACAACCGATCGTTTTGCAACGTTTCGGCCTCCGAGTGCTGGCCGGTTTGTTGCTTGTCATCGGGACGGAGGCGTGCAAATGAGAACTACGATAGCGGCGCTGTGCTCCGTCTTGGCGGCCGGCGCCATCGCCGTGTCGGTCGCGCGCGCGGACGACAAAAAGAAGGAAGAGAAGCCGGCGGCGGCCGCGGAAGCCGCTCCGGTGGAGAAAGCGGTTCCGGCCGAAGGAGAGGTCAAGGCGCCGGAGACGCTTAAGTTCGAAAAGACGGGCAAGATGGCGCCCGTGGCGTTCCCGCACAAGAAGCACATCGACAAGCTGGGCGGCTGCAAGGACTGCCATGAGGGCGAAAAGCCGCTCTTCGAGCAGAAGCGCGGAGAGAAAGGCCTCACGATGAAGGACATGTACGCCGGCGCCGCCTGCGGCAAGTGCCACGACGGCAAGAAGACCTTCGCGGCCAAGACCGGCTGCATGAAGTGCCACAAGAAGACGGACAAGTAGAAGCGGACGAGGAACAAGAAGCGCGCGACGGCAGGGAAGGGGTCTTCCCGCCTTCGCGCGCTTCTCTCGTTTTCAGCGCTTCTCGAGGCCGGCGCAGCGGGCGTCGATCTCGGCTTGGATGCGCGCGACCGAGTCGGCGGACAAGCCGCGGTAGCGGCCCTGTCCCGCGAGGTACTCGGAGACGGGACGGCGCGGCGTGAGCGCCCGGTTCAGGCGGAAATTTCCGTCCTCCACCTCGTAGAGCGGGAACAAGCCGGTCTGCACCGCCAGCCGCGAGTAGCGGACCGTCGCCTCGGGGTCGTACTTCCAGCCCGGGGGACAGGGTGACAGGATGCGGATGAAGCGGAAGCCCTTCACCTCTCTAGCCTTCTTGAACTTTCGGACCAGGTCCTCGGCGAAGGCGGGCGTCGCGGTCGCGAAGTAGCGCGGGTGATGCGCCTCCACGATCGCGTCGAGGTCCTTCTTCGGGCGGTCGGCGCCCTCCGGCGTGGTCATCGTCCAGGCGCCTCTGGGCGTCCCGCCCGAGCGCTGGATGCCGGTGTTCATGTACGCCTCGTTGTCGTAGCAGACGTAAAGGATATCCTCGTTGCGGTCCGCCGCGCCGGAAAGCGACTGAAGGCCGATGTCGAAGGTTCCCCCGTCGCCGGCCCAGGCCACGACGGTCGTCGAGTCGTCGCCCCTGGAAACGAGCCCGTGCTTCACGCCGCAGGCGGTCGCCGCCGCGCCGGCGAACGGCGCGTGCAGCACCGGCACCGAAAGCGAGGTGCGCTTCGACGCTCCCGCGAGGACGGTCCAGCAGCAGGCCGGGATGACGAGGATCGTCTCGCTGCCCAGCCCCTTGAGCGCGTAGCGCATCGAAAGCGTCGCCGCGCAGCCTTGGCAGGCGGTGTGGCCGGCGGACATCAGCTCCGGCTCGGGAATGGATTTCTTGGCGGCCCTCGCGGTCTCGCTCATCGGGCGTCCTCCATCCAGGCTTCGGTCGAGTCCTTCCGGTCCAGCACGGCGTCTTCCCAGATCTCCGACAGCAGTTCCACGGTCACGTCCGCCCCTCCGAGGCCCGCGATGTAGCCGCGGACCGAGGGATGCCGCGACAAGGGATAGAGCGCCGCCTCGAGCTCCTGCCTGAACACGCCGCCGGAGCCCGGCGAAAACGCGCGGTCGACGACCGCCCAAGGCACGCCCGGGCGCGACAAGGCGCGCACGCTGTACGTCGGGAACGGCCTCGCCACGCGAAGCCGGACTCCGCCGGCCGCCTTCCCCCGCGCGCGCAAGGCGTCCACGGCCTCCTGCATCGTGGAGGCGGCGGCCCCGGCGCAAAAGAGCAGCGCCTCGGCGTCGCCGACGCGATACGGCTCGATGAGCCCGTAGGAGCGTCCGAAAGCCTCTTCGAACTCGGAGGAGATCTCGAGGATCGTCTCCAGCGCCCGCTGCATGTCGTTTTCGAGCCGCCGGCGCAGGCGCGTGAACTCCTTCGGCAGCGCCAGCGCGCCGTAAGCCGCGGGCCGCTTCGGGTCGAGCGCGGAAGGCTCGCGCCACGGCGGCAGAAACCGCGCGACTTCCTCCGCGCCGGGCACGTCCACCGGCTCGTAGGTATGCGACAGGGTGAACCCGTCCATGATCACCATCGAGGGCAGGCGAAGGCGTTCGGAAATCTTGAAGGCCATGAGCGTCGTGTCGAGCACCTCCTGGTTCGAGGCGCAGTAAAACTGAAGCCAGCCGGTGTCTCGCTGCGACAGCGAGTCGCTCTGATCCGACCAGAGGTTCCAGGGCGCGGCGAGGGCGCGGTTGACGTCGACCATCACGATGGGCAGCCGGGCGCCGGAGACCCAGTGCAGCATCTCGTGCATGTAGGCGAGGCCCTGCGACGAGGTGGCGGTGAAGGTGCGTGCTCCCGCGCTCGCCGCGCCGAGCAGGGCGGACATCGCCGAGTGCTCGGACTCCACCTTCACGTAGCGGCCCTTGTAGTGTCCGCTCGCCTGGAGCTCGGCGAGCGTCTCGCAGACCTGCGTCGCCGGCGTGATCGGATACGCCGCGACGACGTCGACGCTCGCCAGCGCGGCCGCCCAGGCCGCGGCCTGGTTGCCCGTCAGGACTTTGCGCATGCGTCCTCCTCGGCTTCGCGCGCGAGCTCGATGCACTTCGGCGGACACTCGGCCGCGCAGATGCCGCAGCCCTTGCAGTAGGCGAAGTCGATCACGGGCACCCGCGACGAGGCGTCGACGCAGGCTTCCGGGCAGAATTTCCAGCAAAGCAGGCAGCCCGTGCACCGCGACGCGTCGATCCCGGGCCGCAAGGACCTCCAGTCGCCGGTCAGGTTCTCGCGCTGCGGACGGTCGGCCCGGAGCGTCGCGGGCGTGAACATGGGGTCCTCAGCGAGCCGCGGCATGCAGGGCCTCCTCGAGACGGAAGGGCAGGGCGAACGCGAACGCCTCGCGCGCGGCGGCCTCGTTGGCCTCCGGCTTCACCGGCACCGCCTCGCGCACCGCGGACGCGATGGATTCCTCGTCGGCGAGGCCGAACAGCGCGCAGACCGCTCCCGCCATGGCGGTGTTGACGAGCGGCGTCGCGGCCGGGCCGAGCCGGTGCTTGAGCGCGATCGAGCGTCCCGGAATCGCCACGACGCGGTGCCCCGGCCAGCGCTCGGCGGCGGCCTCCGGCGAGAGGTCGCTGTTGACGACGAGCGCGCCGCCGGGCTTCAGTCCCGCCAGCGGCGCGTCGCCGCGGGCGGCCGCCGGGTCCAAAACGACCACCGCGTCCGGCCGGTAAATCCGGCTGCGCAAGCGCACGGGACCGTCGGAGATGCGCGCGTACGCCGTCACCGGCGCGCCGCGGCGCTCCACGCCGAACTCGGGGATCGCCATGCACCAGCCGGTCCCCGCGCGCAAGACCGCGTCGGCCAGGATCTTGGCCGCGAGCACCGTGCCTTGGCCGCCGCGGCCGTGGAATCTGAGCTCGAGCATCAGCCGCCGCCCTTGCCGAGCATCCGGACGAGGACCTTGAGGAGGTCCATCGAGGTCACGATGCCCCGAAGCTCGCCGTGGTGCGTGATGATCACGCGATGGACGCGGCGCTTTTGCATGAGCTTGGCCAGCTCGACGACCGGCATGTCCTCCTCGCCGGAGATCACGGCCGGAGTCATCACGTCGCTGACGCGCGTGAAGTCCGGCGCCTCCGCGTGGTAGCCGCGGGGGAGGCCGCCGTCCAGCTCGCGATAGAACGCCGGCGGCGCGTCCGAGGCGGACTCGGCCGGCTCGAGCTCGTGGCGGACGAGGTCCGTCTGGGAGACGACCCCGACCAGCCTGCCGTGCCCGTCGACGACCGGGACGCCCGAAATCTTGTGCTCGACGAAAAGGTGGGCGAGCTCGCGGACCGTCATGTCCGGACGGGCCGTCGTCACCCGGGTGCGCATCACCTCGCGTGCCATCATAGGAGCCTCCTACGCTCCAAAATAGCCCGCAACGATCCGGCCTACCGGAGGCTGGCCAGGTAGCGGGAGAGGTCTTCGATCTGAGCGTCGGTCAGCTGTCCGGCGAAGCCGGGCATCGAGGACGACGGATTGATCTTGCTCGGGTCGGAGACGTAGAGCCTCAGGAAGGATTTTTCGCGCGCCGAGCCGATCAAGGAGAGGTCGGGCCCCATGTCGCCGCCTTTCCCCTTGACCATGTGGCAGCTCGCGCAGTTCTCGGCGAAGAGCTTGGGCGCCTCGGAGGTGAACGGGCCGCCCCCCAGCGTCGCGAGGTAGGCGACGAGCGAATGGATCTCGTCGTCGAGCAGGTTCAGCTTCGGCATCGTCGAGCCGGGGGTCACCGACTGCGGGTCGCGGAAGTGCTTCGTGAGCCACAGCTCGTCGCGGGTGCCGAGAGCGAGGTCGAGGTTCGGCCCGACCTTGCCGCCGCGTCCGCCAAGCACGTGGCAGTAGGAGCAGTTGAGATCGCGGTATATTCGCTGACCCTCGAGCGCGACCGGGTCCTTCTCCACGATCGGGTTGGTGAGCGGGCTGTTGTAGCCGGCCCACGTGAGGCCCGCGAAGCCGGCGAGCGCGCCGATGCCGGTCAGCGTCAGCCAAGGGCGGTCGAACGGATGCCGCTCCGGTCCCCGGTCGAAGAACGGCAGGAGCGCCAAAAATCCCATGCCGAGCCCGGGCAGCAGGATCGCGGCGACCGCCTCGAGGTGGCCCGGGAAGAACTTGAGCGCCTGGAACAGGAAGAGGAAGTACCACTCGGGCCGCGGGTTGTAGGTGGTGTCCGTCGGGTCGGCGAGGTCCTCCAGCGCGGCGCCGTGGTGCCAGGCGAGCCACGAAAGCACCGCCAGGAGCAGCGCGGCGACGAGCGCGTCCTTGAATACCGTATGCGGGAAGAACGGCTTGCCCGCCTCCTTCAGCTTCTTGTAGCGCTCCCGGTACGACGCGTGCCAGTCGCTCATGAGCCCTTCTCCACCCGCTTCGGCGGCTCGGAGATGCCGTGCCACACGACGAGGAACAGGTGCAGCACGAGCGCTCCGCCGGTCAGCGCGGGGAGCACGAGGACGTGGAGCGCGTAGAACCGCGAGAGCGTCGCCGCGCCCATCTCGGCTCCGCCGATCAAGATCTTGGAAACGTAGGAGCCGACGAACGGCGTCTGCCCCGCAATGTTCGCGCCGACCATCGTCGCCCAGTACGCCTTCTGGTCCCAAGGCAGCAGGTAGCCGGTAAAGCTGAAGCCGATGACGAGCAGGAAGAGTCCCACGCCGGCGAGCCAGGTCGCCTCGCGAGGGTACTTGTAGGAAGCCATGAAGTAGACGCGCATCATGTGGAGCGCCACGAGCACCACCATGAAGCTCGCGCCCCAGTGGTGGAGGCCGCGGATGAAGCGTCCGAAATAGACTTCCGAGCCGATGAACCGCACCGAATCGTACGCGTGGTCCGGGGACGGCACGTAGTTCATCGCGAGCAGCGTGCCGGTCACGGCCTGCACGGTGAAGACGAAGAGCGTCGCGCTGCCGAGCGCGTACAGCCACGCCACGGGGCCTTTGGCCTCGGGGATGTGCCGGGCGAAGAGCGCCTCCCAAATCTTGTCGACGCCGGTCCGCTCGAACGTCCAGGCGAGAGCCGCCGAGATCATGCCGCCGCCTCGCCGCCGGAGGACGGGCGCACCATCAGCCGGCCGCCCACGACCTTGGTGGAAAAGCGGTCCAGCGGGCGGGGCGGGGGGCCGCTGACGACGCGGCCGTCCACGTCGAAGACCGCCGTGTGGCAAGGGCAAAGGAATTTCTTCTGGGAGTCGTCCCAGCGGTACGGACAGCCGAGGTGCGTGCACTTCGGGTCGAAAGCGATGAAGTCGCGGCCGTTGGGAGTCAGCACCCAGGCGGAGGCGCGCTTCTCGACGGTGGCCCACGCGTCGCGCTTGCGGGAGGTGAAGTCGATCTTGAGCGGCACGTTCGCCTTGAACTCCTTCACGGAGCCGAGATCGACCCACTCCTCTTCGCGCTTGGCGAACGCGGGAGAGATGAAGTAGCCGAGCCCCGAGCCGCCGAGCACGGCCCCGATCGCCGCGGAGATGCCCGCGATCGCCCAGGCCATAAATCCCCTCCGCGTGACTTCCGGATCAGGGTTTGGGTTTGCCGCCATGCTGGCTCTCCTTGAGTTCGAGCTCGCTCGCCGCGGTGTTCGCCTGGCGGGCGGCTTCTTGAGACGCCTTGAGCACCGCGTCCATCTTGAAGGTGTGCCACTCGACGCCGGCGCTGTAATAGAGGCTCTTGGCGTGCGACAGCGCGGTTTCCTGCGCCTTCACGTCGACGCCCACCCTCGACGCCCGCTCCACGCCCGTCTCGAGGCGGCGAAGCGCCTGCTCGGCGGTGTTGAGCGACAAGAGGGTCACGTAGGCGCGCGTCGGCTTGCGATGACAGAGCGTGCACGTCATCTCGAGCTCGCGCGGCGCCAGCACGTGGTTGGCCATCGAGCCGTGGCAGGTGACGCAGTTCGGCCCCTTGCCGGTGCGCGCCAGTTCCGCCGCGTGCCGGCTCTTCTTGAAGGCGTTCTCCTCCGCCGCGTGGCAGGCGCCGCAAGTGCCGGGCACCTTCGTGAAATACACGCGGCTCTTCGGGTCGGTGGAAGGCAGCATCCCGGCGTGCGCCGCGCTCTTGTCCAGCTTCGACGCGTCGCCGCCGTGGCAGGCTTCGCACGACTCTCCCGCCTTCGCGTGGGGCGAGCGCTTCCAGTCCTCGAAGTTGTGTTCCAAATAGGGGACCGCGCCCGCGGATTCATGGCAGGCGACGCAGGACGACTCCGCGCCGGCGCCGCCGGAAAACAAGCCCAACACCGCCCAGACAATCGCTCCATGCATGGCTATGCCTCACTCTATTGCAACGTTTGTGCCGTCGCTTCAGGCGCTGCGCAGGCGGCCGGTCAAAACCGGGATCGCGACTTTGAGGAGGAGGGTATAGAGCAGCAGGCCGAAGGCCCAGATGCCGGCGCAGATGAGCCATTCGTTGAGGCTGGGTGAGTACTCGACGATCTCGCCGAGCTGGGTCGGGATGAACGCCGGAACGACCATCCCCATGCCCTTCTCGATCCAGATGCCGACGATCGCCAAGGCGCAGGCGAGATCCAAGTACTTGAGGCTCCGCGAGACGGGAAGCATGAGCAAGACGAGCGCCGCGGCGTCCAGCGCCATCGCGGTCCAAATCCACGGCACGAGCCCGTGATGACCGTGCAGGCCGAAGAAGAGATACTTCGCCGAGGCCACGTGCGCCGAGTCGGTGTAGAACTCCTTGAAGAGCTCGCAGAAGAGCAGGAACACGTTGATGATCATCGAGACCTGGACGATGTTGCGCAGCATCTGCAGGGCCTTGTCCGAGATCTGGTAGGCGGACACCCGGCGGATCACCTGGAGGGTGAGGATCAAAAATCCGGGGCCGGCGGTGAACGCGGAGGCCAAAAAGCGCGGCGCGACGATCGCCGAATTCCAGAAAGGCCGCCCGCCCAGGCCCACGTAGAGGAAGGCGGTGACCGTGTGGATGCTGATCGCCCAAAAAATCGCCAGGAAGACGAACGGGAGGTAAGCCGCCTTCCGCGGCTCCCGGCCGAGATAGGCCATGTAGATCAGGTAGCCGCAGATGTAGGCGTTGAGGCCGAGGTAGCCGTTGAGCACGATCACGTCCCAGCTGAGCATGGAGATCGGCCAGTTGAACTTGCCGATGCCGGGGATCATGTGCCAGAACCGGTCGGGGCGCCCGAGATCCACGGTCACGAACAGCAGGCACATGACGATGACGGCGATCGCCAGCAGCTCGCCCAAGATCACGACGTCGTGCAGGACCTCGTCCTCGTAGATGTAGACCGGGATGACGAGCATCACCGCCGCGGCCGCCATGCCGACCAGGAAGGTGAAGTTGGCGATGTAGAGGCCCCACGAAACCTGGTCCGTCATGCCGGTCACCGTCAGGCCGAACACCAACTGCCGGCAGTAGGCGTTGAGCCCGGCGAGGGAAGCGGCAAAAAGCGCCGCGACCCAAAGCCAGTAGCGCCAGTCGCCATCGATGAGCTGACTCGCGCTCCGTACGCAAAAACCGGCGAAGTCCTTGATATCCCGAGTCATGTCACACGTTGAAGTAGTAATAGAATCTCGGCAGCGTCCCGACCTCTTCCTTCAGCACGTACACCCGCTTCGTCTTGATGATCTGCGCGACCTCGCTTTCCGGATCGAGTAGGTTTCCGAACTTCCGCGAGCCGGTGGGACACGCCTCGACGCAGGCCGGGTAGCGGCCGTTGCGGGTCCGGTGCAGGCACCAGTGGCACTTCTCGACGACGCCCTTGGGACGCGGGCGGTTGGAGAGAAGCCCCATCTCCGGGTTCAGCTCGGCCTTCGGGATG
>JACRDR010000034.1 GCA_016212845.1 Elusimicrobiota bacterium | reverse complement strand
GAAGGCGCCGTTCGTGGGCCGGTGCGCGATCTCGCACGTCATGCTCGACGTCTCGGCGGTGAAGGGCGTGAAGGAAGGAGACGCGATCACCTTGCCCATCAGACGGACGGCGGCCAGCGCCCGAATCCCTCGCGAATACGTCTAGTGAATGATGTTGACGTCTTCGTTGTTCTCGGCCGGACCTTCTTCGACGGGCGTGTTCTGCAGTTCCTCGTCCGACGGTAAAGGCGGCGGGGCGTTCGGGTCCACCGGCACCTGATCCGTCGTCCCGACCTGCACCGCGGTCCCCGCGTTCGGCGCGCCGAAGCTCGGCTGCAGCGCCAGCGGCCGCGAGTGGTCCACGCTGCAGTACTCCATCGGCTCCGTGCCCTTCTGGAACGACTCGAGCTGCGCCTTGGGGCAGGTGGGCAGCGCGAGAAGGCCGGTCTCGCCGCAGACCTTCTGGAACACGATCCGGTCGGGCACCGGGAAGTCCCGGGGCGGGTACTCCTTTAGGATCTGCTCCATGATCTCGACCCACCACGGCACGACGGTGGAGCCGCCGGTCCAGTCCTTGCGGCCGAGGGACATGTCGTTGTCGTAGCCCATCCAGGCCGCCGCGACGACGTCGGGCGTGAACCCGATGAACCAGAGGTCGCGGTTGTCGTTGGTGGTGCCCGTCTTGCCCGCGAGAGGACGCTTGAGCTTCTTGGCGTGGACCGCGGTGCCGCGCTCAACGACCGACTTCATGAGATTGGTGATGAGGTAGGCGAGCTGCGGGCTCATCGCCTCCTTCTCCGAGGGGATGTGGCGCTCGATCACGCGGCCGCTGGAGTCCTCGACGCGCGTGACGTCGTACGGCTCGACGTGGATGCCGCCGTTGGCGAACGTCGCGAACGCCGAGGCCATCTCGAGCGGCGCGACCACGGAGGAGCCGAGGCCGAGCGCGAGCACCGGGGCCAGATCGGCGTGGATGCCCGCGGAGTGCGCGAGCTCCACGACCTTCGGCGGGCCGACGTGCTCGATTAAGCGCACGGAGGCGATGTTTCGCGAGAGCGCGAGCGCTTTTCTGAGCGTGATGACGCCGAGGAACTTCGAGTCGAAGTTGTTGGGCACCCACACCTTGAAGTCGGGCGAGGCGGCGAACGGCGTGGTGGCGAGCTCGATCGCGTACTGGTCGGTCGCGCCTTCCAGCAAGCGCCAGTCCCGGCCGTCGGAGTAGTAGGCGAGCGGAGAGTCTTCGACGAGCGAGGCGCCGGTCATGCCGCTGTCAAGCGCCGCGCCCCAGACGAACGGCTTGAAGGTGGAGCCGGGCTGCCGCAGCGCCTGCGTCGCGCGGTTGTACTGCGACTCGCCCCGGCCGCCGATGAGCGTGCGGATCGCGCCGCTTTTGACGTCGATGATGACGAACGCGCCCTGGATCGGCGGCGGCGGCGACGTGGAGATCGTGGGCGGCTCGATGCCCTGGTCTTCCTCTTCCTTCTTCTTGCGCTCCCACTCCTTGAGCGCCTTCCCGTCGAACTCGGTGAGCGCCTTCTCCATCACCGTCTCCGCGGTTTTCTGCCAGCTCACGTCGAGAGTCGTATAGATTTTCAGGCCGCCGCGCCAGAACGTGTGGTAGCCGTATTTCGGCTCGAGGTGGCGGCGGACGTGCTCGACGAAGTAGGGCGCCTCGATGCCGGCCTGAAGCGGCCGAATGGTCGGCAGCGGCTCGGCCGCCGCCTTCTTCGCCTCCTCGGCCTTGATGAAATTCTCGTCGAGCATCCGGTTGAGCACGAGCTTGCGGCGGTTCATCGCCGCCTGCGCGTGCGTAAAAGGCGAGTAGCCGCCCGGATACTTGATCAGGCCCGCGAGCATCGCGCACTCGGCGAGCGTGAGGTCGTTGATCTCCTTGCCGAAATAGACCCGCGCGGCGGCCTGCACCCCGTAGGCGCCGTGGCCGAAGTAGATCTGGTTCAGGTAGAGCTGAAGGATCTCCTCTTTGGAGAAGTTCCGCTCGAGCTCGAGCGCGAGCAGGATTTCCTTCAGCTTGCGCGTGATCTTCCGCTCGGGGCTCAGGAAGATGAGTTTCGAGAGCTGTTGGGTGAGCGTCGAGCCGCCCTGGAGCACCCGCCCGTGGATGAGATTCCGCAGGAAGGCGCGCATCATGCCCTTGGGCGAGATGCCCCAGTGCCGGAAGAACTCGACGTCCTCGGTGGCGAGCACGGCGTTCTGCAGGTCGACCGGGATCTGGGACAGGGTGAGGAGCGCCCGCTTCTCGATGGAAAGCTCCGCGACCTGCTTGTCGCGCGAGTCGAAGACGAGGGTCGTCAGCGACGGCTTGTACTCCTCGAGGGTCCAGTAGCCCGGCATGCCGGCGACGATCCGGCGCAGGATCACCGCGCCGAGGCCAACGGCGAGGCACAACGCGAGCACGCCGAGGTAGAAAACTCGGCGGGGTATCGGAAGCATCGTGCGGAATATAGCAAATCCCCGTTAAGCGGCTATTTCAATATACGTCGACGACAACGCGCATATTTCGCTAAACTCGACCCCGTGGACGGGAATCTGGACGCGGTCGTCATCGGCGGCGGCATCACGGGCGCGGGGGTCGTGCGCGACCTGGCGCTGCGCGGCCTGCGCTGCGTCCTGCTGGAGAAAGGACGGGCGGGCCGCCAGACGACCGCCGCCTCCACGCACCTCATCCACGGCGGCCTGCGCTACCTCCTGTACGACCGCCTGACCACGCAGACGACCTGCTGGGACTCGGGCAACATCGTCCGGATCGCGAAAGGCCTGCCCACGCGGCTGCCGATCGTCTGGCCGGTGTACCGCGGGCATAAGCACGGGCTCGAGACGGTCGAGACCCTGCTCGAGTCCTACGACTCGATGCAGCCGATGAAGCTCGGCCGGCCGCATCTGCGGCTCTCGGCGGAAGAGACGCTCCGCCTGATCCCCGCGCTCGCGCCGGACGGCCTGCTCGGCTCCTTGATCTTCGACGAGTGGTGGGTCGACCCCGTCGGCCTGGTGAACGCGAACCTCGACAGCGCGAGAAAGAACGGCGCGGAGATCCGCGAGAACGCCAAGGTCGCCTCGTTCAACCGCGACGGCGCGGCCGTCACGGGCGTGACGCTCGAGGACGGTTCGACGATCCGCTCCCGCCTCGTGATCAATGCCTCCGGCCCGTGGGTCGAGCGCATCGCGGATTTGGCGGGGCTCAAGGTGCCGATGCGCCTGCAGCGCGGCACGCACTTGGTTTATCCCCCGCTCGACATGCTCAAGGTCTCGGGCGTGCCGCTCGGGCTGCTGCTCGAGGCGGAAGGCGGCGACCGCTACGTCTTCGTCGTCCCGCTCGGCAACGAAACGTTCGTCGGCCCGACCGACATCCCGTTCAACGGCGACCCGGACGAGCTCAAGCCCACGGAGGACGAAGTCGCCTATCTCTACCGGTCGGCCAAGCGCTACCTGCCCCTGCCGGAGCGGCGGACGGGCACGGTCATCGGCGCGCGGCCCATCCTCGGGCAGGCGGGCTCGGAAAAGCTGCTCTCGCGCGAGTACGAGGTCGTCGACCACGAAGCGCGCGACCGCGTCTCCGGCTTCATCACGATCGCCGGCGGCAAGCTCTCGGATTTCCGGCTCATGGCGCAGGACGCGGGCGATCTCTCCAGCCGCAAGCTCGGCAAGGGCGGGCCGTGCCGCACGCATCTCGAGCGCTTCGACGGCTCGTCCGTCGGAGAGATCCCTTACTACGCCCCCCCGCCCCGCGCGCTCAAGAAGTTCCTGCGCCGCCACCCCCGGCTGAGGGAACTGCACGCCCTGGGCCACCTCGGCTGGCAGTTCGCCGGGCACTTCGGGCGCAAAGCGCTCGGCGGCTGCCCCTCAGCCACGCTCGACGACTTCAAGAAGAACTACGGGGACGCGTGACGCACCTCCTCGCCCTTTGGGCCGCGCTCGCGTGGGCGGGCTGCGGCGAGGTCTGCGAAAAAGATGCCCGCCCCGCCTGCCGCGCGTGCGTGCTGGAAGCCGCCAAGGCCGGCGAGGAACCTCCCGCCGAGGCCGTGCTCCAAACGTCTCTCCGCGGCATGGACAAGCCCGAACTGTCCGTTCTGCTCAAGCTCCATCGCGACAAGGCTTCCGAGATTGAAAAGGAAACGCGCGAGGACGCGCCCGCCGCGAGGCAGGCCGCGATCGCGGCGCTCGAGCGGCGCCTGGAGGAGCTCGACGCCGCGGAGGAACCCGGCGACCTGAGCGACG
>JACRDR010000247.1 GCA_016212845.1 Elusimicrobiota bacterium | reverse complement strand
GAGAAGGAACGGAACGGGGCCGCGAGGCGGATCGCGGCGACGACGGAGGTCGCGCCGGTCGCGATCAGCAGCGCGGTCTCGATCGCGATGTCTTTGAGCAGGAAGCCGTAGGCGAAGGTCGAGACGATCGCGGCCGCGATGCCGATGAGCGAGTTCGCGGCGAGGATCTTGTTGATGTCGGAGGATTTCCGCTCGCCCAGGTTGCGCTGATAGAGCCCCTGGATCGCGAGGCCGATGAAGCCGACCGACAGCGCCTGGAGTCCGTAGTAGCCGACGGCGCCGAGGATGCTCGGCGTGTGCGTCATCAGGTAGAAGAGCGGCGCCTCGAGCGCCGCGAGGAGGTAGAACGGCACGGTCAGCGCTTCCTCGGTCTTGAAGCCGAGCTTCTTGAAGAGCTTCGTGATCGGCCCCATCAGCGTCGTGGAGACGATGCTCCCGATGCTCGCCATCACCATCATCAGGGCGAAGTTGCCCATCGGCGTGGCGACCAAGGTCTTCAGGAACCAGCCGATGCCCGGGATGGAAAGGATGCCGCCGAGCGAGTCGGGGTGCGCCTTCACGAGGCCTTCGATGTACTCGGGTAGGACGTTGAAGACGAGGGGGTCGGAGAAGAGCGAGCTCATCATCGACAGGAGCAGCATCGTGCGGAGCAGCCGGTCCTTGAAGACGATCTTCGTCCCTTCCTTGATCGAGGTCCAGAGGCTCTTGAGCGTGCCGCCGACGCCGGAGGGCGCGGGCTCTTCGGAGCCCTTCGCCGCGACGTTGGCGTCCTTGCCCTTGAAGAGCTTGATCGAGGCGTAGATGAGGCCGGTGATCGCGACCACGCCGGCGTAGACGCCGTAGATCACCGCGCCGCCGACTCCCGACTTGCCGGCGATCGGGCCGATGAGCGCGATCTGCCCGGCGATGAGCGGGCCGGCGATCGCGATCAGCGCGGCGACGACGGTCAAAATCGAGTTGGCCTTGGTCCGCTCCTCGGTCGTGACGCTCTTGTCCCCGAGGAGGCGGGTCGTGGCCGCGCCCTCGGTCGTGACGGTGATCCCCTGGAAGAACGACTGCGCCGCGATGAGGCCGAAGAGGGTCCAGACCGCCGCCTGCAGGCTGATGAGGCCGGTCGAGAAGAAGAGGACCGGCACCAGCGCGAGCACGGCGGAGCGGATCAGCATCGACCGCACGAGCCACTTGCCCGGTCCCTCGGTCCCCGAGTTCTTGGTGAAGAGCGGGACCGTGATGTAGCTGAAGGCCTGCGCGATCCAGTGCGCGATGCGCGCGAGCGAACGGTTCGAGCGGACGAGCTCCTTGACCGCCTCCTCGTTGTTCGCGCGGGCGTCGCCGTGCTCCTTCAGCGAGTTCGCGGTCATCGACGAGATCAAATACGGCAGGCCGACGATGTACATCTCGAAGCCGAAGAGGAAGATGCTGTAGCCGGAGACGTAGCGCCAGAAGGCCTTGTTCCGCTCCGGGTCGCGGAAGACCTGGAGCCAGCCGCGCTTCTCGGGCGCCTGCGACGGCGGCGCCGGCTCGGCGGAGGCCGTCGACTCGGCGGCGGCGCGGCCGAGGCGGGGGGAAAGGAGGGACTTCCAGGAGCGGGACGTTGGGGCGGGCGCGACCGCCTCGGACGCTCCGGCGGGCGCCGCGAGCCGCTCGCCGGTCAGCGCGGAGAACTGGAGTCCGGCCTGCTCGCTCGCCGCGGTGCCCTGGGCGCGGCCGAGGTTCTCGACCGCCTTCGTCGCCAGGGATTGGATCGCGGCGATTTTTTCGGCCGGCGCCGACTGGGCGCCCGCCAGAGGCAAGGTCGCCGCGGCGCGCGAAACCGCGAGCGCTCGAGGCTGGACGCCGAGGTCGACCGGCGCCGCGCTCGCCGCCGTGCGTCCGGAGAGCCCGAGCCCTTGGACCTGGAGTACCGTCTTGGTCAGGACGGGCGTGAGGTTCGCGGCGGAAAGCGACGGGCCGGAGGCTTGCGTCCGGACTTGCGGGAGGACTCCCACGCCGGCCGCCGGCGCCACGGGCACGTTGACCTGGACGGTCCGCACCTGGGCGACGGCGGGATGGACGCCGAGGGCGTAGGAAAGGGAAAGCGCGAGAGCCGCCCGGAACAGCCTCATCGCGCCCATTATAGAGGTAGGGGCCCCAGGCGCGCATGCGCCGAAGCACCTAATTTCAGGCGGGCCGATGGCCCGGGGCCGGCGCGGTCCTTGGGCCTAGGATGTGTGAGGCGCCCAAAATGTTAGAATCGCTTCCGCTATGGATTTTAAACTGGGCCCGAAGCATCTCGAGCTGCAGCAGAAGGTCCGCGAGTGGTGCGAAAAAGAAGTCATGCCGCGCGCGCAGGAATTCGACCGGAAGGAGGAGTTCCCCTGGCCCTTCATCGACGGCCTGCGCAAGCTCGGGCTCCTCGGCATCCCTTTCCCTAAGAAGTACGGCGGCCAGGAGATCGACGCGGTCGGCCTCGTCGTCATCCTCGAGGAGCTCGGCCGCGCCGACGCGTCGCTCGCCCTCCTCGTCGAGAGCCATAACGGCCTCTGCTCGAACCACATCTTCATCGCGGGCAACGAGGAACAGAAGAACAAGTACCTGACCCGCCTCGCCAAGGGCGAGGTCTTAGGCGCCTGGGCGCTCACCGAGCCCGGCGCGGGTTCGGACGCGCAGTCGATCAAGACCACCGCGGTCTTCGACGGCAAGGACTGGATCCTCAACGGCTCCAAGACGTTCACGACGCAGGGCTCGGTCGCCGGCACCTACGTCATCATGGCCCGCACCGTGGACCCGACCGGCAAGCCCGGCATGACCGCCTTCGTCGTCGACAAGGGCACGCCCGGCCTCGAGGTCGGCAAGAAGGAGAAGAAGATGGGGCTGCACGCCTCCGACACGGCGCAGCTCCACCTCACAGATATGCGCGTGCCGCCGTCGCAGGTGCTCGGCAAGATCGGCGGAGCGTTTCGAGACGTCATGAAGGTGCTCGACGCCGGCCGCGTGGCGATCAGCGGCATCTCCGTCGGCATCGCCCGGGCCTCCCTCGAGGAGGGCATCCGCCACGTAAAGCCCCGCAAGGAGCACTTCCGGATCGCGGCGGACCAGCCGGGACTCTCCTCCGCGGGACGCCTCCTGGCGGATCTCGCCACCGAAGTGGACGCGGCCCGCCTCTTGGCGTATCGCGCCGCCGCGCTCCTCGACGCCGGCGAGAAGTTCACCATGGCGGCGTCGATGGCCAAGCTCTTCTCCGGGGACCTCGCCATGAAGGCCCCGACGATCGTGCTCGACCTCTTCGGCTTCGAGGGCGCGACGCTCGACAATCCGGTGCAGCGCTTCTTCCGCGACGCGAAGCTCTACCAGATCGGCGAAGGCTCGAGCCAAATCCAAGAGCTGATCATCAGCCGGCACCTCCTGGCCGACTAGTGGCG
>JACRDR010000229.1 GCA_016212845.1 Elusimicrobiota bacterium | reverse complement strand
GCGCACCAGATGAAAGCGGTCCCGGGGCGCCAGCCGAGCGACTCGAGCGCCGCTCGGGCGCCCGCGACCGCTTCGGGCGAGGGCGGGGCCGCGTCGTACTTCATGTTGCCGGTGACTCGGATGCGCTCCGGCGGCACGCCGAGCGCGGCGTAGCGCTCCGCGTCGGCGGGCGACTGGGCGCCGACCGCGGCGAGCTTCCGCAGGTACGGACCGAGCAGCGGCTCGAGCCACCGGTAGCGGGGGAAGGAGCGGGCGGTCATTCGGCCGTTGGCCACCGCGACGGGGATGCCCCGGCTCACGCAGCACGCGAGCGTCATCGGCCAAAGCTCCGTCTCGAGGATGATCAGGGCCCGGGGCTTGTAGGCGTCCAGGAATCGCTCGACCGACCACTTGAGGTCGACCGGCGCGAGGACCGCGGCCGCCGCGCCGGAAAGCTTTTCGGCGCCCTCGCGGCCCGCGACCGTGGAGGTGGTGAGCAGCGCCCGGCCTTCGAGCCCCAGTTCCTTGAGGATCGCCGCGACCCCCGAGAGCTCGCCGACGGAAGCGGCGTGGATCCAAAGGGCCCCCGTCCCGGCCTTCTCCAGGTTTTCGGGCGAGGCGTAGCCGAGACGCTGCCCGACGTCGTTCTTGCCTTCTCTCAGCGACCGGCCGCGTCCGCCGGCGAGGAACTGCACGACGACCGCGACGCCGACGATAGGGAACAGGGCTTGGTACAGCGAGAGCCAGAGGTTCACTGGACGAGCCGGTCGGCCTCGTCGGTGATCCGGTCGAGCGTCGCCTTGAGCTCGGCGGACTTGGCCGCGACGTCGTCGTTTGGGCCGACGTAGATCGGCGGGGCGTAGACGAGCGCGCCCTTGGCGAAAGGCAGCGGAATCTGAAACCGGTCCCAGGAGCGGGCGAACTCGAGCTTGCGGCTCGAGGCCGAGGCGAGCGGGAGGATCGGGAGGCCGCTCTCCTTGGCGAGATAGAGCACGCCGTTTTTAACCTGCCGCGCGGGTCCCTTGGGGCCGTCGGGCGTAAACCCGATCACGCGGCCCTCCGTCGCGAGCTCGAGCAGTTCGCGCGTCGCGGCGGCGGCGCCTCTCGAGGAGGAGCCTCGTACCGCGTTGATGCCGGAGAGCGCCATGACCTTCGCGATGATCTCTCCGTCCTTGGAGCGGCTGACGAGGATGTGCGCGCCGTCGCCGCGATGCGTGTAGGTCAGGAGGACCTGGCGCTGGTGCCAAAACGCGTAGATCCAGCCCTTGCCGCGCTTCTTGAGTTCCTCGCGATGCTTGCCGCCGACGACTTTCAGGCGGGTCGTCCAGCCCGTGAGGGAGATGATGCCGTACGCGAGATACGGTGCGGCGGCGCGGAGCACTACGCCTTGGCGCGGGACTTCGATTTCGCGAGCCAGCTCGCGGAGAAAGAAGTCGAGCGGATGGGGCGGAGCCCGTTCTCGCCGAGGGCGACGCCGATCTTGTGGCCCTCGAGCTTCGCGAGGATCTGCTCCTGCTGCTCGCGCGAGTCGAGGTACTGGATCGGGCTGAGCACGCAGCGTTCGGCGGCGGCCTCTTCCTCGACGAGGGCCAGCACGAAGCGGACCGCTTCGTCGAGCGCCGACTGCGCGGCGAGTTCGAAGAGGGGGGCCTCGGCCGGCTTGTCCTGCGCGAGCTTCTCGGCGAACGCGTCGAGGTCGGGGCCGAGAGTGGCCACCGCGAGGCTGCACGCCAAGCCGGGCATCGGCGAGAGGCCCGAGGTCTCCTCCGCGGGGAAGCTGTCGAAGAGGACCGCCGGAGCGGAGGCGGAGGCGAGCCGGTCGAGCCAGGCTTGGAGCGGCGCCTCGCCGGTGAACCCGAGCGCGCCGAGGTCGAGCTTCGCCTTCTTGGCGCGCCGCTGAATCTCCTTCACCCGCAGCTTGAGCTTGAACCCTCGGATCTTGCGCATGGGATTATCTCTGTTTGCGCTTGCTCGCTTGCGCCGGCTGGTCGGGGCGCGGGGACGCGCCCGCGGAGGGGGCCGAAGCGGCGGCCTTGCGTCCGCCCTTCATGTCCTCCCACTGGAAGACGAGCGGCGTCGCGACGCCGATCGTGGAGTACGTTCCGATGAGGCCGCCGAAGAGCATGGCGGTCGTGAAGTCGTGGATCACCTGGCCGCCGAAGAAGAACAGCGTGCCGACGACGGTGACGACGCACATGTTGGTCATCAGCGTGCGCGAGAGCGTCTCGTTGACGCTGGTGTTGATGAGGACGTCCATCGGCTCGCGCCGGTAGAGCCGCATGCGTTCGCGCATGCGGTCGAAGATGACGATCGTGTCGTTGATCGAGTAGCCCGCGATCGTGAGCAGGGCCGCCACGATGACGAGGTCGACCTCCTTGCCGGTGATCGAGAACAGGCCCGCGGTCGCGATGACGTCGTGCGCGATGCAGAGGACGCCCGCCGCGCCCCAGACGGGATTCGAGAAGCGGAACGCGACGTAGACGATGATCGCGGCCATCGCGCCCAGGATCGCGAGGATCGCCTGGCGGCGGAGCTGCCGGCCGACGACGGGGCCGACGTACTCCTTGCGTTCGAGCGTGAGCGCCTCGTCGGGCGCCGCGGCCTTGAGTTCGGTGATGAACTTCTCGACCTCGGTCGCGTCGAGCTGCTGCTCGCCCTTCAGCCGGATGCCGAAGCTGTTGGAGCCGCTGAAGCTCTGCGGCATGGCGTCCGGATAGCCGGCCCTCTCCAGCCGGGCGCGGAGGTCGGCCAGCGTCGTCGGCTTCGAGTAGGCGACCTGCACGAACGTGCCGCCCGTGAAGTCGATGCCGTAGTTGAAGCCCTTCGTCGCGATGCTGATCGCGCTCGCGCCGACGATGAGCGCCGAGAACGCGAAGAAGGTCCAGCGCAGGCCGATCCAGTCGACCTTGGGGGTTTCGGGGAAGATTTGCAGTTGGCTCATGGTTAGATGCTCAGCTCGTTGGTATCGCGATCGGACAGCCAGGCGTCGAACATCATGCGGGTGCAGACCTGCGCGGTGAACATCGAGATGATCGTGCCGATGGTCAGCGTGACGGCGAAGCCCTTGATCGGGCCCGTGCCGAACTGGAACAGCATCGCGGCCGCGGCGAGCACCGTGAGGTTCGAGTCGAAGATGGCGCTGGCCGACTGGTCGAAGCCGGCCTCGACGGCTAGCCGCACGGGCTTGCCCTTGGCCAGCTCTTCCCGGATGCGCTCTAGGATCAGCACGTTCGCGTCGACCGCCATGGCGACGTTGAGCGCGATGCCGGCGATGCCGGGCAGCGTCAACGTCGAGCCGAGGTAGGCCATGATCGCGACGAGGAACAGGAGGTTCAGCGCCAGCGAGGCGTCCGTGAAGAAACCGGACACCTTGTAGTAGATCAGGAAGAAGCAGAAGATCAGGCCGATGCCCGCGATGCAGCCGCGGAGACCCTTCTTAATCGAGTCCTCGCCGAGGGTCGGGCCGACCGTCCGTTCCTCGATGATCTTCACCGGAGCGGGCAGCGCGCCGGCGCGCAGGACGACCGCGAGCGCGCGGGCGTCGTCCATCTTGAAGTTTCCCTCGATGAAGCCGGACCCGCCGCCGATGCGGCTCTTGATGACCGGCGCCGAGTAGACGACGCCGTCGAGCACGATCGCGAGGTTCTTGCCGATGTTCGCGCCCGTGAGGTTGGCGAACGTCTTGCCGCCTTCGTCGTCGAGCTTGAAGTCGACGACCGGCAGGCCGTAGTCGCCGCCGGTGCGGACCCGCGCGTCGCGCAGGTGCGCGCCGGTGAGCGGGATATCGTTGCCGACGAGGTAGAACGTGTCCTCTCGTCCGGGCAGGAGCGCCATGTTCGCCGGGACGAGCTTCGCCGCCTCGGGCTTCACCTTGCCGTCGGCGAAGGGGGTCGAGCCGAGTTCGGCGATCTTCGCGAGCGCCTTCCGTCCGGCCTCGGTGGAATCCACCATCCGGAACTCGAGGAGGGCGGTCTTGCCGATGATGTCTTTGGCCGCCTTCGAGTCGCTGATGCCGGGGAGCTGGACCACGATGTAGCGGTCGCCCTGCCGCGCGATGAGCGTCTCGCCGACGCCGAACTGGTCGACGCGGTTGCGGATGACCTCGATCGCCTGGCCCAGCGCGTCTTTTAGGGTCTGGTCTTTTTGCAACTTGTCGACCTCGATCTCCATCAGGAGATGCGTGCCGCCCTTGAGGTCGAGGCCGAGGTTGAGAAGCCAGCGCGGCCGCAAGCGAGCGGCCTCGAGCTTGGCCCGTTCGCCGGGGTCGGTCGTGTACCAGTTGATCGACGGGTAGAGGAAGAACGCGCTCATCGCCATCAGCGCGACCACGAACGCCCACTTCATCTGAAGTTTGGACATGGAGTTAAGCCGCGGCGCCCTGCGGCGCCGGGGTGGTGGATTCGTTGGCCAGCTTGGCTACGGCCGAACGCGCGACCAAGACCTTCACGTTCTCCGCGATCTTGAGCTCCAGCGTGTCGCCCCGGAACCCGACGATCGTGCCGAACAGGCCACCGTTGAGGAGGACCCGGTCGCCCTTCTTGAGCGCCTCGAGCATGAGGTCGTGCTCGCGCTGCTGCTTTTGCTGCGGACGGATGATGAGGAAATAGAAGATGAGGAATATCGCGATGATGGGCACGAAGCTCATGATCGGATTCGGGGACGCCGCTGGGGGCATGTCTGTCTCTCCTAATAGTTACGGCTGATGTGCCGGGAGTGTAGCAAAATCCGCTTCGCCCGGCGACACTCTTAGGGGAGACCGCCTATGGACAGCCCACTTCCTTCCAGCTTATTCCATCCCAAGTAAATCGATCGCAGTCGCGCTCCCGCCGCGGCGCCGTCATTCGCGGGGGAGGGGGTGGGGCAACTGAGATTGCAGGAGTTGGAGCAGAAGGGATTAGAGGGTATGGGGTGGATTGGGAAAGAGAGCGGAGCGAAGCTGCGCGTCGAGTAAGCCAATCGGCACTGAGCCCCGCATGCCCGGGGCTATTGGTATTCATGGCCAGGATTTCATTAAGCAATTGGCTCGAACAATGGTCTAAATCGGACGGGAAGAGCCCGAAATAGTTCCGCCCATCGGGGACCCAACTGAACCAGCGAATTATGTCGGCCTCAAGTATCCCGTCTGGACTCCAGCAGGCGCGTTGGGCCAAGTTCTTGAGGGCACCCACGCTGTCGAATGCCGCGACGGGCTGAGCTCTCGGGGTGGGGTCCGCCCCTGCGATTGGCTGCGCTCGAAGGGACCGTGCGCGAGCTTCTCGTGCCCGTTGCTGCTCCTCCGCGCTTTCGCGGAGCATCTCCTCTTGCCGCCTTATTTGGGCCAATGCGGCCTCTTGCGTATCGAACTCCTCTTTGAGAGCAGCATCTTCTTCCTTCGTCGGTAGAATCGGGTTGGTGTCGCGTCTTACGATCTTCTCGAAATTCCTAGCGCGCTCCTTCTTAATGCTGTCCATCCAAAGCTTCTTCCAGTTTGGTTGGAGAGGGGATGTCCCGATTAGGTCTGCTGCGTGTTTGCGCATCTTGGTGTAGGCGCGCAACTCCAGGTCTTCTTTGTTCCCGCGCAGACCTCGGGAGACGAGGTCGTCGAAATGAATCGACTCGTGGTAAAGAGCCAATGCTATGACCCCCGGGTCCTGGTGATCATAGGCTATAGCAAGCACATCGATTGAAATCCGCACATCTCCGCTGTGGAAGGTATGACCGCCAACCTTGGAGTACTCATCCTTTGCTGCAGGAAATTCGGATCGAAAATGCCACAACTGCTTGTTGGGGTCTTCTCGCTCAATTATAACGTCGTTCCCAAGCTGAACGACCGGATTCCAGGCAGCTCTTTGACCGTCGAAGGGACCCCCGTGGATGACGCCGCTCGGCATTGACGGCTTTGTGCCATACGCTTCTTGTGTCGCGCGGATCGCTTCGATAAAGAGACCACGCATCACTTCTGCTTCCGCATCAGCCTGATCCAGAAAATCCTTCGCATTAATCGAATCGCCGGACTTGTACAGCCGATCCGCTTCGGCCCTTAGATCGCGTTCACGAAGTCGGCTTTCAAAGCCGAGTTTTAGCGTCTTCTGAATCTCTGCTTTTGCGCTATCGCTCACAGGTGAGGAATACGCACGGTAATACGTTGCGCAAAGCGTCAGACACAGTCCGAGGAGTCCTGCCCTGCCGAGCTCCCTCAATCCCCGACCTCAACTTCAATCTTGTTTGAGTCTGCCGATGGGAGGCGGTGTCGTTCCGCCTCGTCGGTCATCCGCTTGACGTCAGCTCGAGAGTATCCTCTCTTGCTCATGAATGCGTAATAGCCTTCGGTAAGCTGCGGAGGCCCTGGATTTCGAAACTGAATCTGAACCGTATGCTTCCCCCGCGCCTCGAAGCGATAGGGCCCTAGTTCGCGAAACGGACCTTCCACCGAGGAAATCTCGGTGAGCCCCTTTTCCCCGGCTTCCGGAAATCTCCCCGGGCGGGAATGAAGTGTCTCTCCAGGGGCGAGAGCAACGTTCAGGCCCCTTTCCCTTTGAGAGCGAAAATTGTGCTCGCGCTCAAACTTTCTTGCGTATTCTGATTTTTGACGATTCGAGAGTCGGTCAAAACCGGGAGGATTAAAGGGCTCTGTAACCGGTGCCTCGAAGGAGAACAGCCCCTGACGGCCTACCTCGCGCCCATCAATCAAGACCTTCCAGCGAAACATGTCTTCGCTGCCGTTCTTGAAGAAGGATTCCCCTTCCGTAAATTGAATCGGTTCCGTGCCGATATTCTTTAATTCAATCGAGTACCAGAGTCGTTCGCCGATTCGGTACCGAGCCGTTTTGGAGTTTAAAATGAGCTTGAGATGTCTGCCGTTCTTCTCGGGTCTCCAGCCGGGCGGCGCCGTTCGCACCAACTCCGCTCTATCGGATCGATCTTGTGCTTCACTGCTGGGCATTTCCTCTTCGAACTGCCGGAGCGCTGCGATCGATCGACGCTGTTCCTCGACCGGGAGGCTCTTGAATCTCGGGTCTTGCTGTAGCGCTTCAATGCCTTTCGAACGCCTCTTTGAATCAAATCCCGGTTCATTGCCCTTTCCGCAAGAGAGGAGCAAGAGTGCGGATGCCGCCAGCAGAAGTTTAGGTGGGGCCTGCTTCATTCCAATAAGGATAGGCCGACTTATAGGCAAAATCCACTGGAATTAGAAATCCCCGGTGACTCTTTAAGACAAGCTCTAGGCGATTTTTTAGCTCGCCGCTGGGCTGGCCGCGCGGATGCGGTCGAAGAAGGCGGTCTTGGCTTCCGAGAATCGGTTGGCTTCGATCGCGGAGCGGATCTCCTTCATGAGGTCCATCAGGTAGTGGACGTTGTGAAAGGACAAGAAGCGGTAGCCCGAGAGTTCCTCGCTCCGCATGAGATGGGAAAGGTACGCGCGGGTATAGCGCTTGCAGACGAAGCAGCCGCAGTCGGGGTCGAGCGGCCGGGGATCGGTGCGGTACTTGCCGGTCTTCACGTTGACGCGGCCGTCCCGCACGAGCGCGGTGCCGTTGCGGCCCACGCGGGTGGGAAAGACGCAGTCGAGCATGTCGACGCCTCGCTCGACGGCTTCCCAGAGGTCTTCCGGGGCCCCGACGCCCATCAGGTAGCGGGGCTTGTCGGCGGGAAGGTGCTCGGTCGCGGCCGCGACGGTGTCCCACATCAAGGGTTTGGGTTCGCCGACGGACATGCCTCCCAGGCAGACGCCGTCGGGTTCCAAGGTGAGCGCATGCAGCGCCGCGCGCTTGCGCAGAGCGGGGCTCTGGCTGCCTTGGAGGATGGGGAAGAATAGGGGGCGGAGGCCGTCGATCTCTTGGGTCCGCTTCTTGAACTCGGCGTGCGCGCGCTCGGCCCAGCGCTCGGTGCGCGTGAGGGCCTCGATCGACGTCTCCTCGGAGCAGGGGTAAGGCGGACATTCGTCGAGCGCGGTCCAAATGTCGGAGCCCAGACGGTCCTGCACGCCGATCACGCTTTCGGGCGTGAGCCAGTGCGCGGAGCCGTCGAGGTGGCTCTTGAACTCGACGCCCTCGTCGGTGAGCTTGCGCAGCTCGGCCAAGCTCCAGACCTGGAAGCCGCCCTAGTCGGTGAGGATCGCGCCGGGGTAGCCCATGAACTTCGCGAGGCCGCCGGCCGACTGGACGAGCTCGCAGCCGGGGCGGAGATAAAGGTGGTACGAGTTGGCGAGGATGAGCCGCGCTCCAAGCAGGTCGAGGTCTTCCTGCGAGAGCGCCTTCACGCTGCCTTGCGTCGCGACCGGCATGAATATCGGCGTCTGCACCGAACCGCGGCGCGTGCGCAGCGTGCCCGTGCGGGCGCGGGTCTTGGGATCGCGGGTTTCGACGGTGAAGACGGTCATCGGATCAGCATGGCGTCGCCGTAGGAGTAGAGACGATACTTTTTCTCGATCGCTTCGCGATAGGCCGTCAGCAGGTTCTCTCTTCCGGCGAAGGCGGAGGCGAGCATCAGCGGCGTCGAGCGCGGAAGGTGAAAGTTGGTGATGAAGGCGTCGATCGCCTTGAAGGAGTGGGCCGGCGTGATGAAGATCTCGCTTGTGCCTTCCGCCGCTCCGGTCGCGGCCCACGTTTCGAGCGAGCGCGTCGCGGTCGTGCCGACCGCGACGACGCGCTTGCCCGCCGCGCGCGCCTCGCGCATCGCGTCTATCGCCTCGGGCCCGATGCGGTACCACTCGGGCAGCATGCGGTGGTCGCGGATGTCGTCGCTGTTGACCGGGCGGAACGTCCCCGGCCCGACATGGAGGAGGACCTCGGCGCGCTGGACGCCCTTCGCCTCGAGCGCCTTCAAGAGCTCCGGAGTGAAATGCAGGCCGGCGGTCGGCGCGGCGATCGAGCCCTGCTCGCGGGCGTAGACGGTCTGGTAGTCTTCGGCGTCCGGCGCCTCGTTCGGCGAGCGTCCCTGTTCCTTGCGGCGCTTCAAGATGTAGGGCGGGAGCGGCGGCTGTCCGCGGCGCTCGAGATAGCCGAGCACGTCTTGGCCCGAAAACGCGCAGCGCCATTCCCCGTCGGTCCCGTGGGCGATGGAGGCGGTCCAGCCGTCGGGGAGCTCCACCGTCACGCCCGCCTTCACGCCGGAGGCGATCGCGGACCAAACCCCGGGCTCCACTTCGCGCACGAGCAGCAGTTCGGACTTGCCTCCGGTGGGCTTCTTGCCGACGAGCCGCGCGTGCAGAACGCGCGAGCGGTTGACGACGAGGCAGTCGCCGGGGTTCAGGTACTTCGTGAGGTCGCGGAACGCCGCGTGCTCGACGGCGCCGGTCCTCCGGTCGAGGACGCAGAGCTTGGCGGCGTCGCGCGGCTCGCAGGGCTTGTCCGCGATGAGCTCGTCGGGGAACTCGAAATCGTAATCGGTGAGCTTAAAGCCTTTAGTCATCCCGCTTCACGAGCTCGGCGCCGGGGAAGTAGTGCTCGAGGATCTGCTTGTACGTCTTGCCCTTCTCGGCCATCGCGCGCGCGCCCCATTGGCATAGGCCGGCGCCGTGGCCGTAGCCCTTTCCGAGGAACTCGTAGCCGCGGCTGCGGCGCGTGATGCGCGTGATGTTCGTGCTCTTTAAGTCCGCGGAGCCCATCCAGTTGCGGAAGTGGTCGGCGCGCACGTCGAAGGTCCCCGCGTCCGTGAAAAAGCGGATCGACTTGAGGCGGCCGGAGGCGTCCTCGTCGCCGCGGCCGACGCCCTTGAGCTTCATCGCCATCTTGCCGTTGCGCACGAGCGCGTTGAGGATGTCGTCGAAGGCGAAGTAGGCTTTCCACTCCATGTGGGGGGAGGCGGAGCACCAGCGGTCCTTCACGCCCCGGACGGGCTTCTCCGCCCGGTCGGAGTCGCCCCAGACGGCGCCGACGGGCGTCGTCGAGCCGCCGCAGCAGGCGTGGAAGAACGCCTTGAGCATCCTCCCCTTGAAATGAAGCACGAGACCGTCGGTGTCCTTGACCGCGTTGGTCGTGCGCGGGTCGCGGCCCTCTTCGCCGTAGACCTGGCTGCGCTGGTCGGTCGAGAGGTCGAAGCCGGCGCTGCCGAACTTGCCGAGGTTGTTGAGCGCGAACGTGCG
>JACRDR010000230.1 GCA_016212845.1 Elusimicrobiota bacterium | reverse complement strand
GTGCCGCGATCCTGCAGGCGGCCGTAGAGCCGTCCGATCGCGCGGACGACCTCGACGTCTTTGAGCTGCGTCGCGGCGACCTGGCGCCAGAGGACCGAGAGGACGCGCTGCAGCTTCTCCACGTCCGGATCGTCATGGCTGCGGCCGCGCTTGGTGAGCTGCTCGAGCTCCTTCCAGGCGGGGTTCTTCGAGGCCGCGCCGGTCGGGTTGAGCCCCTTCGAGAGGAGGTACTGCTCGTCGAGCTGCTTGAGCGCGCGCTCGAGGCGGGCCAGCTGCTGCTTCGAGGCCTCGGAGTCGCCTCTAGGCAGCCATTCGGCGGCGCCCGGGGTGACGATGAGGCGGGCGGAGGAAGTTTTCCCCTCCAGCTCGCCGAGCCCCTCGACCGCGTTGATGCGCGCCTTGCCGCCGGAGAGCGCCTTGAGCTGCTCGGAGTCGCGGAGCGTGCCCGCCTCGGGCTTCACGACGAGCACGTCGTACTCGTAGGGCAAGGACACCGCGACTTGCGCCTCGCGCAGCACGCGCTCGAGCACCGAGATCTTGAGGTCGCCGAGCCACTTGCCCGGCCGGAGCTCCTGGATGCGCGAGCCGAACTCGCCGGCGATCGAGCGGAGGACGCCGGCCTCTTCCGCCTTGGGCGAGCCGGGAGGACCGCGCTGGCGGTTCTGGTAGTAGGGGTAGAGCTCGTGGCGCAGCACGAGCTTGAGCGCCCACGGGAACTTCGCGAGCTCGGGCCGCAGGTAGACGCCGTGCGCCGTGGTGAAGCCGAAGGAGAGGCGCGTCTTGAGGTTGCCGCCGCGATAGGCGTGGATGACGCCGCGCCCCGGCAGGTGGCCCGCGAGTCCCGCGACCGCGGCCGGCCCGAGGCCCATCTCGCGCAGCGCGCTCCGGACGGAGCCGTGGAACTGGTCCTCGCTCACGTTCCGGCCCGACCACACCGCCGCCGCGAAGAGGGTCGCGTCCAAGATCGCGTAGGTCGCCAGGACCGCGGTGGCGCCGAAGGCGCCGTAGGAGATCGCCGACCAAACGCCGTTGAGCGCCGTCGTCAAAGGACCCGCGTGCTGGACCGCCAGCACCGCGGACTGCGCGCCGACCGCCGTGCCCGCCCAGGCGAGCGCGGCCGGTATCGCGGTGGCGGCGAACCAGACGGCGGCCGCCGCCGCCGCGGCGGCGGCCGGGGCGACGACAGAGCGGTACTGGCGGGTGCCGACGTCCTGCGGGCGGACCGCCTGAATCTGAAGCGGCGTCTTGCCCGGGCCTTCCACCGCGAGCGTGCCGGCGAGGGTCCGCGCCTCGGAGGGCGCCTCTTCGGCGGCGTCGCGGGCGACGCCTTCGGCGCCGCGGCGCGCGGAGAAATCGGAATCGGCCTTCTGCTGCAGCTCCTCGGTGGAGCCGCCCTCGGGGATCTGCAGGGCCGGCTGCGCCAGGCGGTCATAGGCGCGGCCGAGCGCGGTCGGCTCCGCGGGGCGGCCCGGGGCCGCGTCCTTCCACAGCGCGCGCTGGAGCAGGGAACCGCCGGCCAAGCCCGTCGCGGCGGCGTTCTTGGCGCCGGGCGAAGCTTTGTCGGAGCCGCCGAGTGCCGTCGCGCGCGAGCCGCCGCCGCCCAGGCCGAGCGCGGGGTTGATCGCGACGTTCGTGAGCGTCCGGGGAGAGGCGTTGATGACGGAAGTCGGGAGTCCGAGGCCGCCGCCGAAGGACAGCGTCGCCCCCCGGCCGGTCGTGATCCCCGCGCCCGCCGCGCCGACGCCGGCCGCGGGCGAGACCGGGATGTTCGTCCGCACGACTTCCTGCGCGAAAACGCGGTACGCGTCGAAACCCGGCGCCGCGACCACGATCGCGGAGGAGAGAAGCGTCGCGACGAGCGGTTTCAGCCGGGTCATTGGATGAAGATCATCTCTTGAAGATCCGCCTTCCGGCGCTTCCTCTTCTCGGATTTGACGGCGTCGCGGTAATCCCACTTCGCCGGCTTATAGATCGGATCGGTGTCGGGCCGGCGCTTCGCGCGCCGCTTCGGCAGCTCGAAGCTCTTCGGCGCGTTGTGGAGGTAGACGCGCTCGTTCTCGTCGAGCTCCCACGGGGCCTTGTCCTCGTCCTGCTTCGCGTAGAGCGTCTTCTTCGTCCCCTTCGAGGCGAAAGAGCCGGAGCCGATGTGGAACGGCGCGTTGAAGCCGATCTGCAGGATGAACGCCTTGCCGGACTGGATGCCGACCACCTTGAGCTCTCCGTTGACGAACATGCTGAAGCGCGAGCGGTCGAGCTGGGTGCCCACGATGAGGCGAGCCTGGTGCTCCTCGGGATGGTCGCTCGCCTCGCCGATCGCGGGCAGGATCAAGGAGCCCGCGAAGTCCTGCTGGAGGCGCGTCTTCATCGAGCCCGACATCTTGTTCCAGCCGATGCCGGCGAAGGGAGTCCAGATGCCGGTGGTCTGGCTCATGACGGCGTTGAGCCCGAACGAGTTCACGTTCCACTCGAGGCGGCCGAGCGTCCGGGTGTCCTGGTAAAAGCCGGGCGTCAGCTCGAGCCGCTGCCACGCGGTCTGGATGTTGAAGAGTCCTTTGACGTGGTTGAAGTTGCCCGAAACGCTCAGGAGCGGGAGGCCGCCCTGTCCGAAGAAGTGGCGGCGGACGCCGAAGCCGATCGAGTTCGACTGGCCGCTGGCGGTCGTGCCCTTCGCGAGCTTGTAGCCCTTCGGGACCGTCATGTTCGCGCCGCGGAGCGTGAGGTCGAAGCGGTTCGGAAGGCCGAGGCGCAGGTGCAGCGCGAGGTTCGGGAAGGTGACCGAGTTCGGGAGTACCTGCTCGGGGTGCTGGTCCGCGAGCTGCTTCGTCTCCATCACCGGGAATTTGCCCTTATTCAGCGGCAGGGCGCCGATGCCCAAGCTGATGTCGGGCTGCACGTGCCACGAGCGTATCTCGTTCGGCGGGTCGAACGTGGAACCGGCGTTGAAGGAAAGGCCCTGCACGACCTCGTTCGACAGCCAGCCCGCCATCCGCTCGTAGTCGGCGGACATGCTGGCGGCGGAAGCGGGCACGGCGGCCAAGACGGCCGCCAGCGCAACCGGGAGCGCCCTAAGACGAGAGGTCGGCGTTTTCACGCTCTAACAGGGATTTTACCGCCGACCGGGGGTCCGGACATGGGCCCATGGGGCCCCCATATTAGGGAAAAGGTCCCAAACCCAGCAGGGCTGGAAGGCCCAGGCGCAAAAAGGAACCCGGCACCGGGCTCGCCCGGTGCCGGGTTTGTAGAGGTTTAGAGGCCTCTTTTACGGATTTTCGAAGACTTTCAGTTGGCCGTTGACGGCCTGCAGCCCGACGCGCTTGTCCTTGAACATCTTGAAGACCGCGACCTGGCTCGCCGGGACGGTCTCGGCGGGGATCAGGAAGACGTGCATGTCGTCGCCCTCGGTCAGGATCATCGCGTAGGTGAAGCTGTTGGCTTCGACGACGGGGCCGTTCGGGCCTTCCTTCACGTCGTTGAAGTAGAAGAGCTGGTAGGACTGGTCGGAGAGCTTCACCGTGTCGCCGGCCGCGTTCAGCGACTCGAGCAGCTTCTTCACGGAGATCCGGACCGCGTCG
>JACRDR010000246.1 GCA_016212845.1 Elusimicrobiota bacterium | reverse complement strand
GAGAAGTCGAAGCAGCTTAAGATCGGCGACCCGACGCAGAAGGACGTGTACTTCGGCCCCGTCATCAACGCGAAGGCGGTCAAGACTTTCGAGGACGGCGTCGCCAGCGCGAAGAAGGGCGGCAAGATCCTCCTCGGCGGCGCGCGGTTGACCGACGGCGCGTTCGCCAAGGGCAATTACGTCGCGCCCACGATCGCGGAACTGCCGCTCGACCACGAGCTCTTCCGGCGGGAGTTATTCGTTCCGTTCCTGTCGATCGCGCCGGTGGATGGTTTGGATCAGGCGATCGAGGAGTCGAACAAAGCCGAGTACGGCCTGACGGCCGGCATCTTCTCCGCCAAGCGCGAAGAAATCGACCGCTACTTCGACGAAGTCGAGGCCGGCGTCTGCTACGCGAACCGCCGCACCGGCGCGACCACCGGCGCGTGGCCCGGGGTGCAGTCCTTCACCGGCTGGAAGGGCTCCGGCTCCACCGGCAAGGGCGGCTGCGGCCCGTACTACGTCCAGCAGTTCATGCGCGAGCAGAGCCGCACCATCATGGAATAGCCATGGCCCGCGAAACCGCCGTCGCCATGCCTAAGCTCGAGAAGGACTACCCGCGGATCGTCGTGACGCCTCCCGGCCCGAAGGCGAAGCGCATCATCGCCAAAGATAAAGAATGGTCCTCGCCGTCCTACATCAAAGAGTACCCCTTGGTGGCGGCGGGGGGGCGCGGCGCGATGGTGGAAGACGTCGACGGCAACCGCTACATCGACTGGATGGCGGGCATCGCGGTCAGCGCCACCGGCTACGCGCACCCGAAGGTCACGAAGGCGGTGCAGGACGCGGCGGCGAAGTTCCTCCACATCTGCGGCACCGACTTCTACTACGAGTCGATGGCGGACCTCTGCGAGACGCTCGCCCGCGTCTCGCCGGGCAAGGGCAAGAAGCGCGTGTTCTTGACGAACTCGGGCACCGAGGCGGTCGAGGGCGCGGTCAAGCTCGCGCGCTCGCATACCAAGCGACCGTACATCATCAGCTTCAACGGCGCGTTCCACGGGCGGAGCTACGCGGCGATCACCTTGTCCGCTTCTAAAGTCAAATATAAAGCGGGCTTCGGCCCGCTGCTCCCGGGCGTCATCCACATGCCCTTCGACGACCCGTACCGCGCGCCCTTCGACCCGCGCGAGATCGACCGCGTCTTCCACCAGATCGTGTCTCCCTCGGAGGTCGCGGCGGTCATCATGGAGCCGATCCAGGGCGAGGGCGGCTACGTCATGCCCCGCCCCGAGTTCATCCGCATGTGGCGGAAGATCTGCGACCAGCACGGCATCCTCCTGATCTTCGACGAGATCCAATCCGGCGTCGGCCGCACCGGCCACATGTGGGCCTGCGAGCACTACGGCGTCGATCCCGACGTCCTCCTGACCGCGAAGGGCCTCGGCTCCGGCATGCCGATCGGCGGGATCATCGCGAAGGAATCGGTGATGACCTGGCCGCGAGGCTCCCACGGCACGACCTTCGGCGGCAACCCCGTCTGCTGCGCCGCGGCGCTGGCCACGATCGACCTCGTCGAGAACGGCCTCGCCGCCAACGCGGCGAAAGTCGGCGCGAAGCTCATCGCCGGCCTGCGGCGCCTGCAGCTCAAGCACGAGTGCATCGGCGACGTCCGCGGCGTCGGCCTCATGATCGGCATCGAGTTCGTCACCGACCGGGCCACGAAGGAGCCCGATCACCAGCTCGTCGTCGACCTCGAGCAGCTCGCCTTCACCAAGGGCCTGCTGCTGCTGTCCTGCGGCAAGTCCACGATCCGCGTGGCCCCGCCGCTGGTGCTCACCGACTACGACGCGGAGAAAGGCCTCGAGATCCTCGACGAGTGCCTCACCGAGCTCAAAGGGAAGAAGAACGGCAAAAAGAAGTAGCCTTCTCGCCGCCGCGATCGTCGCCGCGCACGCGGGGCTCGCGTGGTGGTCGTGCGTCTCCGACTCCGCGACGATCGACGAGCCGATGTTCGCGGTCACCGGGTACACCACCTGGCTGACCGGCAAGCTCGAGACGGATCCGAACAACCCGCCGCTCGCGAAGCTTTGGAGCGGCTGGCCGCTCCTCCTGCTGCGCCCGAAGGTCGATTTCGACGCTCCGGAATGGCGCGGGGGCTTCAGCTACCCCTTCGCCGAGCGGGTGCTGTATTACTCCGGCAACGACGGCGACGCGCTGCTCGCCGCCTCGCGGCTCGCGAACGTACTGCTCTCGTGCGTCTTCGCCGGGGGCCTGTTCTGGGCGGCGCGCCGGCGCTGGGGGGACGTCCCCGCGCTCGTCGCCCTGGCGGCGTACGCGTTTTCGCCCAACGTCCTCGCCCACGCCGCCCGCGCCACCAACGATCTCCCGGCGGCGGCGGCGATCACCGCGGCCGCGATCTGCACCGGAGCGTTTCTCGAAGAAGGCCGGCGCGAGCTCGCCAAGCTCGCGGTGCTCCTGGGCCGGGTGGCGTTCCTGTGCAAGTACTCGGCGGTGCTGATCCTGCCGCTCTGGTGCGCGGCCGCGCTTGGGCTCGCCGCGCGGCGAGACCAGCGCGCGCCCCAGCTCGCGCTGCTCGTCGTCGCGCCCTACGCCGCGGGCGTCGCCCTGCTGCTTCTAGTCCTCCCCGCGGCCGCCGGCGGCATCCTCTCGCGCCTGCGCGAGGTGGGCGGCTCGGCTCCGCCCGCCTTTTTATTCGGGCTGGTCAGGCAGGGGGGATTTTGGCTCTACGGCCCCGCCGCGGCGCTGGTGAAATCCACGCTCCCCGAGCTCGCCCTCGCCGGCGCCGCCGCGTGGCTTCTGCATCGTTCCCGCCGCCTCGACGCGTGGCTGCCGGCCCTCCTCGGCCTCGCCTATCTCGCCGAGCTCAGCTTGAGCGCCAAGCAGATCGGCCTTCGCTACGCCCTGCCGTTGTACCCGTGCCTCGCCTGGCTGGCGGCGCCCGTCGCCGCCGAGCTCTTCAAGCGCGGCAAGTCCGCCGCCGTCCTGCTCGCCGCGACGCTGCACGCCTCGAGCGCGCTCGCCCAAGCGCCGCAGTTTCTGCCCTACTTCAACGAAGCCGCGGGCGGCCGCATGAACGGCTGGCGCCTGCTCGCCGACTCCAACGTCGACTGGGGCCAGGATTTGAAGCGCCTGGGCGCGTTTCTTCGCAAAGACGGCGAGCCCGAGGTGATTCTTTCGTACTTCGGCACGGCCTCCAACGAGTTCTACGGCATCCGGGCGCAGCACTACGCGAGCCAGCAGACGGTGCAGCGCCGCCGGCGCAACTCCGACAAGCCCGCGCGCGAGCTTCTCGTCGTCAGCGCCACGCATCTCCAAGGCGTCTACCCGCCCGCCCATCGCAACCCGACGTGGCTCGCCCGGCGCCTCCCGATCGCCCGGGTCGGCGCCAGCCTGTTCGTCTACGACGTCACCGTCGACGCCGAGGCCCACGCGCTCCTCGCCGACGGCTACCGCGCGGCGGGCGACCCCGCCCTCGCCGCCCGCGAAGACCTCCGCGCCCGCTGAACCGGCGAGCCCCGGCAAGGCCCGGCCGTTCTACTTGGCTTAAGCCAAATGACCACGGCCTCTTCTCGGGGCGGCCTTATGGCGCCGGCAATCCCTTCCTGAGCCGCAGCCACATCAGCATCGGCCAGACCCGCCCCGGCTTCCCGTTCACTTGGCTTAAGCCAAATGAACAGGTTCTCTCACTCCTGCCGCCGTCGCGCGATCGCCCGTTCAATGTAAGCCTCCCCGAACGTCAGTTCCGTCACGATGACGTGGTGTCCCCGGCAGAGCGTCCGGAGGTTTTCCAGCGTCGTCGGCCCTCCGAACGCAACCGGTACGATGTGATCGATCTCGAGGTAGCGCGCCACCGGGCAGCGCCCGGCGCTCGTCTCGAACGTGCACCGGTGCCCGTCGCGCTCGAGCACGGAATCCCGCAGCGGCCGCGGGATGCCCCGGACCTCGACCGGGGTGCGGCGGAGCGCCCGCTTTCGCCGGCGCCGCTCGCTCCTGCGCGCCGGATCGAGCTTCTCCAGCAGCAGCTCCAGCGTCGCCCCGAGCACGTCCTCGAGCCTTGCCTGCGGGAAGCGCCGGGCGAGGAGGTTTTTTACGCTCTCCAGATTCCGCACGAAGCCGCCTCCCGCGATGAAGGATACCCGCCAGTCTTCCCCGGAGACCGGCTGCACGGCGTCCGGATTGCGCTGGCGCACGAGCTGCGAGACGGCCGTTCGCACAGGGGCCGCGGCGATTTGCGGGACCGCCGGCAAGAGCGGCGCGGGGACTCCGTCGCTCGGACGCTCATCCGGCGCTTGGACGACGGCCGCCCGCACGACCGCCTCGGCGGCGACCCGCTCCACCTCCCGCAGCGGCTGACCCTTGGCCTTCTCGAGGAGCGCCTCCGCGTCCGCGACCTTGATCGCCGGGGCGAGGCGCCGCACCGCGCTTACCGATAGCGCGCCCGTCTCCAGCGCGGCTTTCAGCTTCGGGCTTTCCTGCACCGCCCGCGCCACGCGGATACGCAAGCCGGCTTGGTCCTCGGAGAGTCCGAGAACCTTGGTGCAGTACTCCCACAGCGTTGCGACCCCGTCCCCTTTGTAGAGCCTCCGCCGGTCGTACTCCACCAAATGGCGGATCAAGTCCACGCTCACGGTCTTCTCCGTCTGCGCGAGCTCCTTCAGCTTGACGCGGATTCGCTCGTCCGGCTGTTCCCTCAGGTCAT
>JACRDR010000027.1 GCA_016212845.1 Elusimicrobiota bacterium | reverse complement strand
GGGCTCGGGGAGAGGGGGGGTCGCCATGATTACCACACGGTTGAAACGATCCGGCCACCGGACGTCAGAAGGACTTTGGGCATAATTGGTCGAGCAGCTCCTCGGTGTATTGGATGGACGCGAATCCGAACGCGGCGTTGCGAAGCGCGCCGACGTGCAGCGCCTCGTCGACGGACGCGGTGCCGTCGACGGGAATGCGCACGTCGAAGCCCAGGGAGAAGGCCTCCCGGGCGGTGGACTCCACGCAGAGATTGGTCATCAGCCCGCAGACGATGAGGCCGTCCGCTTCGCTCGCGCGGAGCCACGGAAGCAGGGCCGGATTCGAAAACGCGCTGTAGCGCGTCTTGCGGAAAAGCGGCTCGGCGGCGCGGCGGGAGAGGATGCCGGCCAAACGCGCTTCCGGGGAATCCGAGGCGCACGAGTTCCTCCACCATCTCGCCATGGGACCGGCCTCGGCCGCCGCGTCGTCGTAGGCGTGGACGGTGAAGGCGACCGGCCTTCCCGAGTCGCGGAAGCCTTGAGTCAGCAGCATCAGATTGGCGGCGATCGCGCGCGAGGCGGGAAGGAACGCCGGGCTGCGCGGGCTCATGAAGAACTCCTGCACGTCGACGACGAGGAGGGCCGGCCGGCGAAGCTCTCCGGGAGCGTTTCGGACGTACGGCCGGAGCTCCGCTTTCCACTCCGCCGCCTTGACCACGAGGTTGGAGGCCCGGACGTAGCAGTTCTCGTCGCGCCGGCGGTTCCGGCTTCGGACGCTCGCTTGCTCCCGCAGCGCGCCCGACCAGAGCTGCCCGCACGAGGTGGCGGCCTCGATCTCCTCGGGCAGGCTGGGCGAGAGGATCACCTCGTAGCCGCGCCGCTCGAGGGAGCGCGCGAATTCCGAGACCGGCCGCGTCGGCTCCCGCCAGACGTTGGTGCGGCCCGTCTCGTCGGCCGTGCGCGTCGGGTTGACGGGCGTAATCTTGATCAGGAAGTCGCCGGGAGTGAACCGCGCCGCGATCGCGTCGGCGTCGGTCTCGACGCCGGGGGGCAGCGCGAAGTTCAGAGTGATCTTGCGGTCGTCCGGCTTTCGAAAGGTCCGGCCCCACTCGGCGATGCGGTCGAGGCTCCAGGAGCGGATCGGCACGACCTTGCGGCGGGACTCGTCGTCGGTGGCGTGCAGCGAGAACTGAAGCTGGAAGCGCCCTCCGCCGTACCGTTCGTCTTTGATCGCGCGCAGCTCGTCGAGAAAGCGGTCGGCGGCGGGCGTTTGCGGCGCCACGGTGGAGAGGCTGGGGAGGAGGCCCGGGCCCGGCGCCGTCTCGGGCAGGCGCCGCAGCGCCTCGAGCACCGCGGGGTTCAGCGTGGGCTCGCCCATGCGCGCGAAATGGATCTTGAGCTTGGGGTGCGACGCCGCGTCGAGGTCCGGATTCTCGCGGAGCACGTGACGCACCTGGTCGAGCATGTCTTCGGCCGAGAGGTTGCCGTAGTAGCCGAGCGCGCCCGCGTCGCACAGCGAGCAGCCGACCGCGCAGCCGAGCTGCGTCGAGATCATGAGCACCCATTTGCGCGACTTCGGGACTCCGGGCTCGAGCGTGTCCACGAACTCCGCCATGCGGGAAGGATCGTCCCCGAACTGGGCGAGGTGGAGCTCGGCTAGGCCTTCGACGCGGCGGGTCTTAACGATTCTCATCGAGGTAGCGTTCGCAGGACATCGCCGCCCGGACGCCGTCGGCGGAGGCGAGGGCGACTTGGCGGAAGCGGCCGAGCCGGACGTCGCCGGCCCAAAACAGGCCCGGTCCCCGGCAGGCTTTTCCGAGAAGCCGGCGCGGCCGCTTTCCGGTGAGGACGAGCAGCCGGTCCGCGGAAATCCGCCGCGCTCCCTTCGGAAGCCGGAACTCCACGCCGCTCAGCCGCGAGCGGCCCAGGAGCCGGAGGGGGCGGGCGCGGGTCAGCACGCGCACGCCGGCCTCGACGAGCCTTCGCTTGAGCAGTCCGTGCGCCGCGAGACGCTTTCCGCGGACGGCGAGCGTCACCGAGCGGGACGCGGCCGACGCCGCGATGGCCTGGTACGCCGCGGCCTCTCCGCCGCCCACCACGCAGACGCGTCCACGGAGTCCGCGGAGCTCGCCGACGCCTCCGTGGAGGACTCCGCGGAGGCTCCATTCCCTGGGGAGGCCCAGCGGCTTGAAGCCGCAGCCCGTGGCCAGCACGACGGCGCGCGCGGAGACGGCACCCTCCAGCGTCTCGGCGCTGAAGCCGCCGCCGGTCCGACGGAGGCGCAGCACGTCCCGGGCCTCGAGGCGCGCTCCCCAGCGGCGCGCCTGGTCGGCGAAGCGCGACATGAGCCGGGCTCCGCCGACGCCGGAGGGAAATCCCGGATAGTTTTCGACGACGGGCAGGCCGCGGGCCTGGCCTCCCGCCGGGCGCGAGTCGAGCACCAGCACCCGCCGGCCGTAGCGCGCGAGGGAGGCGGCGGCCGCCAGGCCGGCGGGTCCGGCGCCGACGATCAGGGCCTCGACGCTGCGGTCGAGGCGGCGCGAGCCAGCGCGTTGTCCGCGATCCACTCTTGGGTGCCGCACGAGCAATAGTAGACGGAAAGCTTCAGCTTCCGCCGCAGGGCGAACGCGAGGAGCCGGTACGCCGCCTCCTCGCTCTCCGAGACGGGAGACCAGGGCAGAGCCGCGCCGGTCTCTTCGGCTTTGGCGGTCAGCCCTTGGCGGCCGAGCGACTCGACGTTCTGTCCCGAGACGAAGAGCTCGTGAAGGATGAGATGGGGCGCCTTCATCGCCTCCAGCGCCTCCATGAGGTCCTGGACGTGCTTCTCGTGCTTGGGGATCACCGGGATCTCGACTTCGGCCGGGAGCCCTCGCCGCAAGGCGATCGCCACCGGCTTAGGGTCGTAGCCGCGCGCCGCGAGGTTGATCCGCAGGGCGTCGACTCCGGCCTGGCGCAAGGCGTCGGCCAAAGGCTCGGTGAGGAGATCGCCGTTCGTGTAGACGTCGACGCGCATCGCCGAGCCGAAGCGCGCTTTCACCGCGCGCGCGGTCTTGAGCACGCGCTCTGGGTCCAGGAGAGGCTCGCCGCCGCTGAGGCCGAGGCTCGCGATGTCGAGGCCGGAGAGGATCTCGAGCGCGTCCTTCGTGTCTCCGGCGGGGCGGCCGTGGACGCTCATGCCCTCGGCCCGGGGCTTCGGGTTGAAGCAGAAGAAGCAGTCGCGGTTGCAGAGGGTCGTCAGGCAGAGGTTGGAGCCGCGCCCTTCGAGGCAAGGGCGGCAGCCTTCGGGCAGCTTGCCGGTGGTCGTGAGCGTGCGGCGCAGGGGCCAGCCTTGGACGCCGAGACTCGCGAGCTCGAGCAGCAGCGCCTCGCGCCGCCAGCGCCGGTCGTCCGGGCGCGTCTCGCCGGGCAGGCGCTCGGGGCGGGCGTGGCCGAGCGCGTAGCGCTCGAACGTATCCGACCAGCTTCGGCTCACGATCCGGCCATTTTAGCGCGGCAGCTCTTTCCCTCCGAGTCTTTTTCGCTCCCCTTCTGACCTGCCAAGTCCAGCAGCCGGTAGACGGTCTTGGCGGAGACGCCGAGATGCTCGGCGATCGCCTGCGGCGTGCGCCCCGCCTTGCGCCAGCGCTTCACGCAGGAGGACCGTACGTTGCACGCCGCGCACGGGAAGCGCGCCCCGGCTTTCGGAACCCAGACGCGCTTTCCGCCGAACTCCTCCTGGAGCCGCGTGAACGCGCGCGAGCCCAGGATCTCGAGAAGCCGGATCGCATGGCGGTCCGCGGGCTCGAAGCCCCAACGGCAATTCAGGGAGTGCATGTCCCCAGGGGACGCAACGTTGCGGCCTCGTGGCATGACCGTTGCATTATGAGAGGCGATGCCCTCCGTCAAGCGAGACCCTCCCGCGCACGAGTTCATGCGCTCCGACGTCATCGCCGTGAAAGACACGGACGCGGTGTGGGACGTGGCGCGGCTCTTCGCCGAGCACGAGATTTCGGGCGCTCCCGTGCTCAACGCCGAGGGCGAGCTCGTCGGCGTGGTCTCGCAGACGGACATCGTCCGCCATCTGGAGGAGGTCGCCGCCAGCTTCACCAACGGCGAGTTCTACGCCGACGCCGAGGACGAGCGCCGCCGGCCCCGCCGCCCCATCGTGACCGCGGGGGACTTGATGAATCCCGAGGCGATCACCGCCGATCGCGACACGAAGGCCAGCAGCCTCAGCCGCTTGATGCTCGGCAAGCGCATCCACCGCATCATCATCACCGAAGGCCGCAAGCTCTGCGGCATCGTGACGACTCTCGACCTGCTCAAGGTCCTTTAGTCGGAGGAGACGGGCCCGCCCTCGCCGAGCGGCGAGCGCTTTCCCGCGGTGATGCCGAAGACCTTCGGCGCCGCGGGAGCGGGAGAGGGAAACGCCGGCTTCTTGGGCGCCGTATCGGGAAAGACGGCCTTGAGCGGGTCGACCTTCTCGTCGACGACCGACGACGTCGGCTTCTTGAGGGCGGTGACGAGGACGAAGACCGCTACCGCGAGGGCCGCGACGATCGCGGCCAGCTGGGCCGCTTGCCGGAAGAAGGGCACGCGCTAAGCATACTACCGGCGCGCGACGGCGGCCAGGGCCTTCTTCACGTTCTCGTAGGCGGCGTCGGGGTCGTCGCCCGAGACGTCCGGCGTGAGGAAGCGGACCTTGCCTTGGAGGAACGCGTAGACCGGCTCGGTCTGTTCGCGGTAGACCCGCATCCGGTCCCGGAACACCGGCTCCGTGTCGTCCGCTCGGCCGCGCCGCTCGAGGCGCCGCCACAACGCGTCCTCGGGCACGTCGAGCTTGAGCACCGCGTCCAGCGGCATGTCCAATTCGGTGAGGATCTCGAGCAGCGCGATCGCGTCCTCGAGCCTGCGCGGGAAGCCGTCCAGGATGAAGCCGTTCTTGCGCGCGTCGTCTCGCGATAGGCGCTCCTTCATCAGCCGCATCACGAGGGGGAACGGCACGAGTCCGCCGCGCGCCATGATCGCCGCGACTTCGGGATCCTTCTTGGCGTACTCCCGCAGGATGTCGCCCGAGGAGATG